>JAQBTG010000052.1 GCA_027624955.1 Pseudomonadota bacterium | reverse complement strand
ACGATGAGACAGAAACCCTCCCTTATGCAATCCGACTAGTTTGTTCCATAGGCGCTGACGTCAGACACTCCAGGTCTTTGCCGTTCCTCTGTTCTTCTGCATTCCTGGCAACCCGGTCGCGGTCGTCGGGATGGACATGGGAGAGGAAACTGCCCGGCTGCCCGTCATAGTCGGAGCGCTCCAAGCCGATCAGGCGATACATCTCATCGGACCAGGTCACCATGTTCTTTTCGTAATCTATTTCCCAACTTCCGAGATGCGCCATCTCCTGCACATGCACGAGCAATGAATTGCTGTCCGAAAGCGCTTCCTCGGCCGCCTTGCGTTCGCTGATATCGATTAGGGTAATCTGGGTTGCAGGCTCGCCGTCCCAGTCAATGATACTTGCGTGGCTCTCCACCCAAATCAGTGAGCCATCTTGACGAGTCCCCTGAAATTGGTAGATGTCCGGCGCAGATTTTCCTGCCGTACGACGAGTTCCGTACTCTGCTATGCGGTCTCTGTCATGTGGAGCGATCAGATATAAAATACTGTCGAGCGCGAAAATTTCTTCCGGCGAGCTGTATCCGAAAATTTCGGCATATGTCTGATTGGCGATAATCGATTTATTATTTCGGTGAATAAGTACGCCAGCGATTGAGCCATCGGCCAGTTGGCGAAGTTTTGCCTCGCTCTCACGAAGTTTCTTAATATCCCCTTTGCGCTGCGTTATGTCGCGGGCGATGGCAAGGACGGACGGCTTGTCCTGATACCTGTAGGGGCAAGCCTTGGTTTCGACGATTAATTCCTTACCATCGGGCCGAACGAGGCGAATTTCCCGGCTCGGCGTTGCGATTCCTTCCTTCAATAATTGAGCGAATTGCAGCTTTGCTGTTTCGTGATCACGAGGATGCAGCAGGGACAGTACTGAGGTCCCGATCAGATCCTCTCGTTGCTTCAATCCCAATGCATGTACGGCGTAATCATTGCAATAGACAATGACGCCGTCCGTGAAAATCCAGATCAGGTCCTCACTGAGGTCGGCAACGGTCGCGTGCATCTCATCGCGCTCCCGCAGCACTGCCTCTGCCTCTTTGGACGCGGTAATATCGCTATTTGAGCCGACCATGCGTAGCGGCCTGCCATCGGCGGCACGAACCGTGCGGCCTACCGAGCGGATCCAGATATATTAGTCGCTTGGTAGGCGGTAACGGTATTCTGCGTCATAGGGCGTATCGTTTTCCAAATGATCGCGAAGCGCACGTATCACACGAGCGCGGTCGTCGGGATGCAGGCGCGTTCCCCAATCGCCATCAAAATCGATATCGAAATGTTCGGTGATCTCTTCGTCGCCGCGGCCGAAGAGAAGCTGAATTCCAGGCGAAAGCCAGATCAGATAATTCTCTACATCCCAATCCCAGATGGCCGAGTTCGTTGCCCAGAACGCGAGGTCGAGCCGTTCCCGAAGTAAGTCGCTGCTCTCTCTCGCGGGCTTAGCGGACACCTAGACGCCTTTCGCAGATATCTCAGGTCGCCGCAGCTAGGGGACCTCGCGTGAAAGATTCTTCACTGGTTGCACAGTGGCTCTATTCACGTAATTTGGAACAATTATATAGGTTAATATTAACCATAATTAAACTTAACAACTGATTAACCTGAGGTACGCTATTTGACATCGTTCAACAAGGCGAAGCGCTCCACAAGACGTGCCCAATATACAGATACTCCCATCGATATTGGGCAAATCCCGGGCGAATGACAAGCGCATCCGGGGAATGTGGGATTAACCAACGCTACGACATGGATCGAAGGAGAATTGCGAGCATGACTAAGACAAGCGGGCGCTGCCTGTGCGGCGATGTAACATATCAATATAGCGGGCCGGAAAATTGGAGCGGCCATTGCCATTGCGAAAGCTGCCGGCGCAATTGCTCGGCGGCGATGGTCAGTTTCTTCGGTGTCCCGCGCGCGGCCTACAGCTTCACCGGCGTCGCGCCGGGGGTTTATGAATCCTCGCCCGGCGTTCGCCGCCTGTTTTGCCAACGCTGCGGCACGCCGATGGCCTATGACGCAGATCGCTTCAAGCATGAGATACATTTTTACGCCGCCAGCCTCGACGATCCTGAGAATTACGCGCCCGAGTTTCATGTCCATTGCGAGGAGCAGCTTGCTTGGTTGAATGTGGCCGATGACCTGCCCAGATACGACAAGGGCGTGGTGCGCGAAGCTTCGGATTAGAGTGTGGTACCGGCATGCATGTTTTGCTTGTTGAAGATGATGCCGAAACGGCGGCCTATGTCGAGAAGGGCCTGCGTGAGATTGGCCATACGGTAGATGTCGCGGCGACCGGGCCTGACGGCCTCAATTTGGCGCTTCATTGCGCCTTCGACGCCGCTGTGGTGGACCGCATGTTGCCGGGTCTCGATGGGCTTTCACTGATCGCCGCTTTGCGCGCGGCGGACAACCGGCTGCCGGTGCTGATCCTAAGCGCGCTCGGCCAGACCGACCACCGGGTCGAGGGTCTCCATGCCGGCGGCGACGATTATCTCGCCAAACCCTTCGCGTTTTCCGAGCTGGAGGCGCGCCTTGCCGCGCTCGCACGGCGCGCCGGTCAAGCACCGGCGGAGACAGCGCTCAAACTCGGCGATCTTGAGGTCGATCTTTTGGCGCGCAAAGCCGTGCGTGCGGGGCGTGACATAGCATTGCAACCTAAGGAGTTCGCGCTTCTCGAATATCTCCTGCGCCATGCCGGGCAGGTGGTGACACGCACCATGCTGCTCGAACATGTCTGGGGCTATCACTTCGATCCGCAAACCAACGTCATCGACGTCCATATCAGCCGCCTGCGTCAGAAAATCGACAAGGGCTTCGAGGCGCCCCTGCTGCACACCGTGCGCGGCGCAGGATATTGTCTGCGTGCGGAAGCGTAGCGCCAGTTTTTTCCGCACCACCGGGTTCCGCTTCGCGCTGTTGTATCTGGCACCGTTCGGCGCCTCGGTGCTGGTGCTGTTCGGCTTTATCTATTTGACCAGCATCGAGATTATCGATTCACAAACCAACGCCGCCATCGAAGCGGAAATCAAGGGCCTGTCCGAACAATATCGCGCTCAGGGCCTCGCGCGTTTGCGCACCATCGTCGCCGAGCGCAGCACCCCGCCCGGTGACGCCGAAAGTATTTATTTGCTGGTCGATCCGGCGGGCAATGCGCTGGCCGGAAACCTCCGCACCTGGCCGCAGGCAGCACGGCGTGACGGTGATTGGCTTTATGTCTCGGCGTTCGATGCGGCGAAGGATTTCGACCGCCGCGAATTTCGCGCTCGGTCGTTCGTGCTGCGCGGCAATTTCCGCCTCCTGGTCGGCCGCGATATCCGCGCGCGCGGCGAATTTCAAAGCGCCATGATTCAATCACTCGGCTGGGCCTTGGCTGTGACCATCGCGCTCGGCATCGCCGGCGGCTATTTCATGAGCAGGCGCATGCTCAGGCGGGTCGACGGCGTCGCAGCGGCGAGCCGCGAGATCATCGAAGGCGATCTATCGCGCCGCATGCCGGTGAGCGGCAGCGGCGACGAGTTCGATCGCCTCTCGGACACGCTCAACCATATGCTCGCCGAAATCGAACATTTGCTGACCGGCATGCGCACCGTCACCGACAGTGTGACGCATGATCTCAAAAGCCCGCTCACCCGACTGAAGTCGAGCCTAGAGCTGGCCTTGCGCCAGAGCAGCCCTGAAGCGGCGGAAACTCGGCGCGCCGTCACCCGGGCGATCGCCGAGGCCGACGCCGTATTAGCAACCTTCGATGCCCTCATCGCCATCGCCCGCGCCGAAGCCGGGACCGGCAGGGCCGCCATGGAAAGCGTGGACCTTTCCGCCGTGGTCAACGATATGGCCGATCTCTACGGGCCGCTGGCCGAGCACAAAAGCGTCTCCCTGGCTCTGAACATCGCGGAGGGGTGCCTAATTACTGGGCACCGGCAATTTCTCAGCCAGGCGGTGGGCAACCTGCTCGACAACGCGGTCAAATTCACGCCGGCGGGCGGCAGCATCGCGATTGCACTCAGCCGCGATCCAGCTCGGTTGATTATTTCCGATTCCGGTCCGGGCATCCCGGCGGCGGACCACGCGCGTGTTCTGCAGCGCTTCGTCCGTCTAGATGTCAGCCGCAGCGCTGCCGGCAGCGGCCTCGGGCTCAGCCTGGTCGCCGGCGTTGCCAAATTGCACGGCGCGGAATTAGAGCTGTCAGACAGCGATCTGAGCGGGCTCAGCGTCCAATTGACGTTTTAGGCGGCAACATTACAAAACTTTAATGTGCCGGACACCTTTGCGTTAGCCGCCCCGGTTCAACCTATCCAGCATGATCGAACCCTCTGGTCTCACCAATCGGGCGCTGCGACGGCCCGGTTCAGACGAAAAGGAATGTTGAACCATGAAGAAATCGCGCATTTCGACATCACGTAAACGGCTGTTGCTGGGCTCCCTGGCCGGCCTGGCTCTGCTCGCCGCGACGTCCGGCGCGATCAGTGTAAATGGCCTCCGAGCCGAAGCGCCTGGCGCGCAGAAGCCACACGCTGAAGCGGTCTATATGACTGTGAATTTCGCCGATGTCATCGAAGCGGTGAGCCCGGCGGTGGTCAGCATTGAAGTCTCGCGCCCGATGCATTTGGTCTCCGGCAGCATGGAGCGCGAAGAGGCGATGCCGTTCGAGGAGTTCTTCAAGCATCGGCGCGGCCCGCAACAGCGTGGCCCGCATTCAAAACCCCACCCCCAGCCGCACGGCAACAAATCCTCCGGCTCCGGCTTCATCATCGATTCGGGCGGCTATGTGGTGACCAACAGCCATGTTATCGACGGCGGTGAGGAAATCTTCGTCACCCTGATGGACGGCACACGGCTTGCTGCAACTCTAATCGGCGGCGATGCCAAAAGCGACCTGGCGCTGTTGAAAATAGACGCCCCGGTGGCGTTGCCGGCGCTGAACTTTGGTGATTCCACTGCGATGCGCGTCGGCAGCCCCGTGGTCGCGCTCGGCAATCCCTTCGGCCTCGGCCACAGCGCCACCATGGGCATTATTTCGGCGCGCGGACGGGGCATCGGCTCAGGCCCGTATGACGATTTTTTGCAAATCGATGCGCCGATCAATCCAGGCAATTCCGGTGGCCCATTGTTCAACACTCAGGGCGAGGTGATCGGCGTCAACACGGCGATCTTTTCGCCGAGCGGCGGCAATGTCGGCATCGGTTTCGCCATCCCCGCAGCGCTGGCCCAGGATATCGTCGCCGATCTCATGGATGACGGCAAAGTCGAGCGCGCCTGGCTCGGCGTCGCCATTCAGCAACTCAGCGATGAGATGGCCGAAAGTCTTGGCATTGCCGATGCAGATGGCGCCATCGTTTCCGAGGTGATGGCCGGCAGCCCAGCCGCCGCCGCCGGCATGATGCAGGGTGATGTGATTCTTTCGGTCAATGATGTGCAGGTGAAGGAATTGCGTGATCTCACCCGCACCATCGCCCGGCTTAAGGTCGGCGCGCCGGCCCTGTTGTCAGTGTGGCGGCGCGGCGAGACCCTCACCATCGAGGCAAAGGTCGGAACGCCGTCGGAAGCAAAGGTCGCCGCCCAGCTGCCAGAAGGCGATGCGCTTGAAGCGTTGGGCGTCAGGCTCGCTGCGCTCGACGATGCGGCGCGGCAAAACTTCAGCATTGGCGAGGAAGTCACCGGCGTCGTGGTCACCGATCTCCAGCGCAGCGGTATTGCGGCGGGCAGAGGGATTCGCCCCGGCGATGTCATCGTCTCGGTCGGCAATGAAGCGGTATCGGCGCCGGATGAAGTCGCTGCCGGCATTCGCTTGGCTGAGGAAAACAAGCGCCAGGCGGTGCTGTTGCTGATGAACCGCAACGGCCAGAAGCGCTACGTCGCGCTGCCCTTGCCAAAGGCATAATCGGCGGAATTACGGTGTCCGGTGCAGCAAATTCGCTGCGCCGGACATTGTACGCCGAGCGTGTCGGCTAAATGCTGACGATGCCGTAAAGGATAGCGCCCAGGGCGATCGCCGCGATGCCAAGGATGATGTAGGCGCCTTTGGTGATATCGGCGATGGTCTTTTGAAATGCGGCGCGGTCGTTGACGTTGGGAAATTTGCTGTCCGGTACCGGCACGCCGAGAAATTCGCATAGCGGCGCCCAACCCTGATCAACGGAATATTCCAGCAGCTTCTCGGCCGGCACCGCGGCTTTCACTTCAGCGACATGTTCCGCATAGCGGGCGATGGCGGCTTTGCGGTCCGCCATCGTGCCCCTGTGCGAGCGCTGCCACACCAGCTTGTGGGTCATGTCGCCGAGCTTGCGGGCAAACGGCGTTACCAGCTTGAGAAATTTAAACTGCCACATGGTCTCGGTGAAATAGATCGTCTCCAGGGTGCTTTGGTACCACGCCTCGACGCCGCGCGGATGGTGGGTGAGCAGCACTTTGGCGTCCGGATAAGCCGCCATCAATTCGCGCCAGACGCAACAGCCGGGATTGTCGACCGTCGCCGTATATTTGGCGAACACCTGCGGCCAGTCATGCTGTTGGCCCGCCGGTGCATTGGCGACCTTGCGCCAAAAATCGAGATGGCCCTTATTCGCTTTGTTCCCCAGCACTTCGAACATGTGATAGCAAGGAAAGCCCAACTGGGTGAGCGCTGTATAGGTGGATTGGGTGCCGGTGCGGCCGAAGCCGACGCCGATGATCTTCATTGTCATGTCGTTGTCATGTCGTTTTCCGTACCTCGCTGCCGGCTAAAAATCGGTTGGTGCACCACCTTCTTGCTTGCGCCGGACAACGAAGGCGTCCAGCTCCTCGGCGATGGCTGCGTCAAGCGGCGGTGGCTCGAACTCGGCGAGGATCTTTTTCCAGATGCGGTTGGCGCGCTCCGGCGTCTGCACGGAGCCGGCGTCTTCCCAGTTTTCAAAATTCGACCAGTCTGAAAGGAACGGACCGTAGAAAGCGTTCTCATAGCGCTCTTGCGTATGCTGGGCGCCAAAGAAATGCCCGTTCGGCCCAACTTCCTTGATCGCATCGAACGCGATATCCGCCTCGCTGCTGCCGACCGGCCGCATATAAACGATCATCTGCTGCAAGGTCTCACAGTCCATAATGAATTTCTCATAGGATGCGCAGAGGCCGCCTTCGAGCCAGCCGGCGGCGTGATAAACCACATTCACCTGCGCCGAGACTACCGCCCACAGTGAAAACGCGCTTTCCCAGGCGGCCTGAGCGTCCGGATAATTGGCGGCACAGGCGTTTGAAGCGCGCAGCGGCAGCCCATAAAATCGCGCCATCTGGCCGGTGATCTGCGTCGCCCGCATATATTCCGGAGTGCCGAAGGCCGGCGCGCCGGTTTTCATGTCAACGTTCGAGGTAAAGCTGCCGATCACCACCGGGCAGCCCGGCGAGATCACTTGAATGAGCACGATGGCGGCGAGCCCTTCGGCTATCGACTGTGTCACCGCGCCGGCGATGGTGACCGGTGCCATGGCGCCGGCCAGGGTAAACGGCGTGACGATGGTGGGCTGGCGACGACGCGCCAGGCGCATGGCGCCGTCGAGCATCGGATAGTCATGCTTCAAGGGCGAGGTCGAGTTGATGTTGGTGTACATGCGCGGCGTTTCTTCGAATTCCTGCCAGGTTAGGCCGCCGGCGATACGCACCATTTCCATCACATCCTCGACGCGCTCCTTGCCGAGGCTATAGGCGTGCACCGCCTTGTCGCTCAGCAACAGCTTGTCGTGCAGGCAATCGAGATGGCGCACCGAGGGGTGAATATCTACCGGCTCCACCGGATAGCCGCCGGCGAAATGCATGCAGTTGAAATATTGCGTGAGCTTTATGAGATCGCGGTAGCTTTCGCGGTCACCGGCACGCCGGCCGCGGTCGAGGTCGGAGCAATTGGGCGGGCTGGTGACATTGCCGAAGATTATATTCCGGCCGCCGATTTCGATGCGCCGCCCAGGATTGCGCGGCGTGATGGTGAAGCTCGTGGGTGCCAATGCCACCTGCGTCATCACGAAGTCACGGTCCATTCGGACATTCTGGCCGGTCACCTTACAACCCGCCTTTTGCAATATTTCCAGCGCTTCCGGGTGTAGAAATTCGATGCCGATTTCTTCCAGCACGCGCGTCGCACCGTGATGGATGGCGGCGACGCCCGCTTCGTCGAGCGGCTCTGTCGGCTTGTCGGAATTGATCGGCAGGCTCCACGGCAGTTGCGCAATCGCCGCGCCCTTGCCTCGCAAATTCGCCGCCCGCCCACCGGCCCGCCGTCGCTTTGGCGCCAGCCTATCTGCTGCTTCGTCACTCATCCGCGTTCCTCCCGATTAGAAGTTACGGACAACGGCGGGCAAGCGTCAATCGCGGTGCAGTGCGGCGCCGCCAATAGCTACGAATAATCAAGCTGTCCGTTGCAGCTGATCTGGCCGCTTCTAAACCAGGCATTGGATTGCCGGGAGAACACAAAACAGAGTGCGGCTGCAAAAATTACAACCAAGCCAATATTGACCATCGTTATCAGGAGAGTTTGATCGATCACTCTGAACAATTCAAAATTGAATAATTGCAGGATCGTCGGGACAGCTTGAATACAAAAAAGTACGGCCAAAATATAGCGGATGTTCTTTTTGAACAGTCTCGAAACTAGTGCGGTGAAAACCACGATGGCGATCATCCAACCAACACCGATGGCGATGTAAGTGGCCGGACCGTCGCGCGACATGTCATACATAGCTTTATCAACCAACAGAGATTTCGAGACTACCGCCCTCAGTGGATCGTCTCCCACGACGCTATCTACGATGGCTTCGGCAAAGGCTCGATTGGCCCCCTGGTCACTGGAATGCATTAGGTCGTATCCGATAACAAATTGTGCGACGAGCGCGACAACGTAAGCCGCTATCAAATATTCGAACATTTTCATCGTGAAGGGCCTTGGCGCCGTCGGCACGAGCCTCTTTGCCGGCTGTACAGAGTGGACCGGAATTGACACGCCTGAAGTCGCGCCCTGGTGGACAGCAATGGTCTTGCCCGACGGCAACCATTTTAGCGCCAAAACGCCGCACAAGATAAGCAGGAGAACGTGAAAAATTAGGTCGACAATAAGAGATGGTTCGACCGCGCGGGACGAAATGTCTGGATCGCCGGAGCTTATCAGAGACAGCAGAAAACCATTCCAGGCAACGAACAATACCAGGACCACGGCGCAGGTCTTGAGCGAGGAAAACAAGCGAGATCTCAGCGTGAATTTTGATTTCAAACAGGCGACCAGCGCAGCCGGCAACAGTACGACCGCCAGCGGCAGGGAAACGGCAATAAACAACCTCGATAATTCCGAATAGTTTCCGGATGAATCGAGAAGATACCAAATGACAGTGATTAGCGCTGTAAGTGTGGCGGTAATAATGATCGCAACAGGCAGGCGCAGCACCAATGCGGCGAAGACGACCAGGAATATCTTGAAAGCGCGCATTTCAAATGTCCCCTGGGCATCCCGGACACCTATACTAACGAAATTCCCACACTAAATGATAGAAAATTGTTTCAATGTTTTCACGACATTTGTAGAGCGGATTTGCCGGAATAGGCGTGGCGCATCTTTGTCCGGCGTCTATTTCGGCGCGAAGATGAAATCTCCGCCGTCATGTCCGGCGAGGCGGATGTCGGAATAGACCGGCGTTTGGTCTGCGTTTAGCACCACTTTCTTGCGTACCGGCGCAAACAAGACCGTCGCTTCGACAATCTCCGTGTTTTCCTGCAACACGCCCAAGAGCGCTGCGGCGAATACCGAATGATTGCCGCCGCCGGCATCCGCTACCGGCTCCAACCCGCCCGAGGCCAGCGCCGTGCGCGAGCGTTTCTCGACAATGCGTTTCAGCCAATCGCGGCGATCCTCCCAGGTGTCGAAATCGGCCGGCGCCGCGCGCACCAGCGTGCCCGAATAGCAACTATCGGCGATCACCAAAATATGCCGCGCAGGGATCGCCTTCAGCATGTCGGTGATGTCGTCGTTCGATACCCAATTGGCTGAATTGCTCTGATGCGCGTCGACCGGCAGCCAATAGCCACGGTCAGTCACCGGATCGACGATGCCGTGCCCGGCGTAGTAGATTAAGAGGTTGGTGTCGTAAGAGAGGCTGGCGCGGAGATCGCTCATGGCACTGATGACGTCGAAGCGCGTTGCATTGATCAGCTTGGTGACCGTAAAGCCATAGCGGTCTTCCAACACAGCGGAAATCGCCTCGGCATCGGCGATAGCGGTTTTCAATATTGGCATGTCGCCATAATCATTATTGCCGATCACCAGGGCGTGGTATTTGCCGAGCGCCAGGTCCAACTGTTGGCGCATGACGTCGACTGTGGCGCTTGCCTTGTTGCCCCATTCGTCAATGGCGGTGAAGGCAAACTTGTTGACGCCGATCTTAAGGGCTTGGCTGACGCGGAAGCTGCCGTCGGCACGGAGCCTCACGGGGCGCTCATTGACGAACAATTCGGACACCGCCGAATCGTCGGCGACGCTGCCGGCGATGATGATTTCCGGGCCCTCGGTCTCGAGCTTGTCCGGTAGTGTGATGCGTGGCGCCTGCCTGTCGCCGGTCTCTTCGGTGATCGCCGTGGTTTGCAATTCTTCGACCGGCTCCACTGCTGGCGCGTGGCGGGTGATGCGGATGCGCTTCTCTGCCTCATTGCCCCATTCATCCAGCGCGGTCACCACCAGTTCGCTCTCGCCGATGGCGACGCCGCGGCGGATGCTGAACGTGCCGTCTGCGTTCAGTGGCACTGAGCGCCCGCCGACGCGCACATCGACGACCGCCGAAGAATCGATAATGCCGCCGGTGATTTCGATGATCGCTTCGCTGGTCTCTATCGACGGTGCAAGGGCGATCATCGGCGCGGCGTTGTCTGCATTGCTGGCGGTTGCAGAGGCGTTGGAATCGGCGTTGCGCGTGACGGATTGCGCACTCCGCGTCACCTGCACGCGGCGCTCAGCGCGATTTCCCCATTCATCGAGCGCCGCGATCACCAATTCGCTCTGGCCTTGCGCTACGCCGCGTTTGATATAAAAGCCGCCATCCGCCTGTAGCGCCGAAGCCGCGCCGTTTACGGTAAATTCAATAATCGTCGAGCTGTCGCTCACCCGCCCGGTCAATTCGATCACCGACCCTTCGGTCTGCACGGTGCGTTGCGTATCGATCAATGGCGCCACATCATCCGTGGCCACGGCAACGGGTTTTTGCTCGCGAGTTTGGGCCGCTTGTCGAACCGGCGCCGCATTTGTGGCTTCGACCAGGGCCATATCCCACCCGGCGAGGCAGTTGGTGCGATGCGAGACGACGCCGCTTCCCGCAGTTCCGTTTATCTGGCCAGTGAAATTTCTGACACCCAATCGAGAATCATGAAAATTACCATTGCCATCTATGAGCGCTTTTAGTTTTTCATCTCTGCCGCGCCGCGGGATTACGGCGCTCAGTACGCCATTGTTGATCACCGCCTCATACCTGCCGGGATTATCACATCCACTTTCGAACGTTATCGCCCAGCGGCCGTCGAATTCCGAACCCTTGTTCTGCACAGGAGGGGGCGACAAGCGGGTCAGTTGCCATTCCGCCAAGCACATGTTGCGGAATTGCAGCATGCCGGCTCCGGAATTCCCATCGATTCGACCGTTGAGTACTCTGAAACCCAGCTTCCCATCGCGCAATTGGCCGCCTTCTTCGATTTCCCCTTTTAGGCTTTCTTCGCTGCCCGTGCCGCCGAAGCTACTCGAACCGCCGACTTGACCTTTCAGTCTGCCATTCTCGATCACCGCCTCATAGTTCCCGGCGGGAAACCCCTGGGAGCCAACACATCCTCTGCCGATGGTTAGCGACCAGTTTCCATCGAACTCGGATGTCGCCGCTCGCACTGGTTCGTGACTTAACGCGGCCATAAAGATCAGTGATAGCGCCGCAAATGCGATCCGAAACATTGAAGTTCTCCTTAGGGTCAAGCGTCGTCGCTCAGGCACTATTATTCAAAAGAGAGCAGGCGAGATATGTTTACAGCTCCGCCATCGCGCTGTCCTCGGCGATGGCGATGAGGAATGTCTCCGCTAGGTCGCGCAGTTTGGCTTCGCCGACGCCGTGGATATTGGCGAATTCGTCCACTGTGTGCGGTTGGCGGCGCGCCATCTCTTGTAGCGAGCGGTCGGAGAAGATGACGTAGGCCGGCACGCCGCGTTCCTGGGCGAGGTCGCGGCGCAGTTGTTTGAGGCGGTCGAGCAACAGCACTTCGCTATCCGTAAAATCCGCTATGGCTTCGCGCGCCACCTTCGGTTTGCGCTCGGCCTTCAGCTTTATCGTGTCCTGGCGGTAGTGGAATTCGCTGTCACCTGCCATCAGCGCTTGGCTCGCGGGTGTCAGCTTGAGGCCGCCATAGCCGCCGATGTCGAGGCGCAGAAACCCAGCGGCGACGATTTGACGGAGGATCGATTGCCATTCGCGCCGGCTGAGCGCCGCGCCCTTGCCGAACAGGTCCAACCGGTCATGGCCGAAAGAGCCGGTTTTTTCGGTTTGGCCGCCGCGCACCACGTCGATGATATGGGCGGCGCCAAAGCGCTCGCCGGTTGCCACGACAGCGGCCAGGGCGAGTTTGGCATGGGCGGTGCCATCGGCCAGTTCCAGCGGATTCAAGCACATGTCGCAATTGCCACAGGGCTCCGGCTGTTCGCCGAAATGGGTGAGCAGCACGCGGCGCCGGCAGCCCGGTGATTCGCAATAGGAGATCAGCGCGTCGAGGCGCTTATGCTCGCGCCGTTTGCGTTCCGCGTCGCTGGCCTCGTCCTCGATAAACATACGCCGCATGCGCATATCGCCGAGGCCGAACAGCATGCGCGCCTCGGCGGGATGGCCGTCACGCCCGGCGCGGCCGATTTCCTGGTAATAGGCCTCGATGCTGGCTGGTATGTCGGTATGGAAGACGAAGCGCACATCCGCTTTGTCGATGCCCATGCCGAACGCGATGGTGGCGACGATGATGATGCCGCGCTCGGCCAAAAAGCGGTTTTGGTTGGCGGCGCGGGTGCCGGCCTCCATGCCGGCATGATAGGCCAAGGCGTTGAAGCCATGTTCGTTGAGATAGCCCGCCGCTTCCTCGGTTTTCTTGCGTGACAGGCAATAGACGATGCCGCTCTCGCCCTCGCGGTCTTTCAGGAATTCAAGCAGTTGGCGCTTCCATTGGTCTTTGACCTCAACGCCGAGCAGAATGTTGGGGCGGTCGAAGCCGGCGACGAAGATGCGCGCCGGGCCGGTAAACAGGCGCTTGGCGATGTCGCGCCGGGTGACCTCATCGGCCGTGGCAGTAAAGGCGGCGATCGGCACGCCCGGAAAGCGGGATTTCAGGTCGCCCAGCATCTCATATTCAGGGCGGAAGGCGGGGCCCCACTGGGAAATACAATGGGCCTCATCGACCGCGAACAGCGTGACCGGCAGGCGGCTGAGCGCGTCCAGCATGCGTTCTGTCATCAGGCGCTCCGGCGCCATATAGAGAAGCCGCGTTTCGCCGGCGGCGGCGCGTTGCCAGACGTTGACATTGTCGGCGCGCGTGGCCGCGGAGTTGATGCTGTCCGCCGCGACGCCGGCGAGCTTCAGCGCCATCACCTGGTCTTGCATCAACGCCACCAGCGGCGAGACGACAATGGTAAGGCCGCCGAGCGCCAGGCTCGGCACCTGGAAACACAGCGATTTTCCGGCTCCGGTCGGCATCACGGCGAGGACATCCTCGCCGCCCAGCACGGCGTCGACCACTTCTTCCTGGCCCGGGCGGAAGGCGTCGAAACCGAACACGTCTTTCAGGATGTGGTGCTTATGCGAATGGGAATCGACCGCTGTCATGGCCGCCACCATCTCTTAAACCCTGCGCCATCACAATCTTTGCCGTGTGGCCGCCGGATCGCTTCCGATAATTTGGCCGCGCCACGCCACAGGATAAAATATTCCGCCGATCTGCTGCACAGGCTATGCTGTGAATGAAATGATACATCGTGTGATGATATGTGCTTCCGGATTAATCTTGGCGTTCGCGTTGCTATCCGCGCAGCCGGCGCTGGCCGATTTCGACGCTGGCATGGCAGCGTATAAGGCTGGCGATTATGTGGCAGCGCTGCCGGAGATGCAGGCTGCCGCGGAGGGCGGCCATGCGCGGGCGCAATATGCGCTCGGCAGCATGCATAACGAAGGCAAAGGCGTCCCGCCGGATCGCGCGTTGGCGGTAGACTGGTGGCAAAAGGCGGCGATGCAGAACCATGCGCAGGCGCAATTTGCGCTGGGCGTGGCATATTCGAGTGGCTCGGGCGTCACCAAGGATAATATCGCCGCCCATATGTGGTTTAGCCTGGCGGCGGCGCAAGGTAAGAAAAACGCCGAACGCTTGTTGAAGGTGATCGTTCGGCAAATGACGCCGGAGGATATCGCCGAAGCCGAACGCCGCGCTGAAGAGTGGCGGGCCGCGACCTAGGTTATTTTCTTAGATTTGCATGCGGCCCGTTTGGGAATTGGACCCGAGAAAGGAATTTGCGATGACGTTGCGAATGCTCGATCTGCCGGAGGAGCCGCGCAAACGCGGCGAAGCCCATGGCGAGGCGCTGCGTGAAGAAGCCAACACGCTCTATCAAGCGCATCTCGCCCAGCTGGTGTCGCAGCCCGCTATCGCGGCGCGCGGCATCACCGATGATGCCAGCTACCAGGCTTATGCAGCGCGCTTCCGCCCACATGCGGAAGCCTATGCGCCGCATCTCTGGGCTGAGCTCGAAGGCATCGCCGCGGGCGCGCGGATGACGGTCAACCAAGTGTTGGCACAAAATCTTTATTTGGAAAGTTACGATGTCTTGCATCCGCTGGCACCGGCCGGGCTCGGCGGCTGCACCTCCTGGGCGCATCGCCGCGGCAGCCAGGGCGCGATCGGCGAGCAGAGCGCCGTGGTCGGACAAACTTACGATATGTCGAAAATCTATGAGGCTGCCGCCTTCGCGTTCAAGACGCGCAGCAATGGGGTCGAGCTGCTGGCGCTTTCGTTCGCCGGCGCGCTCGGCGCCAATGGCCTGTCCGGTGGCGGCTTTGCCGTCGTCATCAACAAGCTCTACGGATCCGACAGCCGGCTCGGCGTGCCCTACACCTTTATCATCCGCGCCATGCTCGAGCAGACGCGCCCCGGCGATGCCTTGGCCCGGCTGCTCGGCTGTGAGCGCGCGGGCTCGATGAACTACATCCTCGGCGACGCCGGCGGGCTGTTGTTCAATATCGAATCCACCGCCACTGGCTGGGAGAATTTACAAGGCCCGGAAGCCTACGCCGTGCACGCCAACCATTTCATCGGCACACGCGGTAAGAATTTCGAGGCGCGCGATTTTTCAGCCTATGGCTCGCACTCGCTGATGCGCTATGCGCGCGCCCAGCAACTCTTGGCGGGGCTGTCTGATCGGCCGCAACATGATGCCTATCGCGCGATTCTTTGTGACCGCCACAATGAGCCGTGGGGCATCTATACCAAGGAGCCGGAAGGCGGTAGCATTAAGGGATTGCGCACCGTGGCTTCGGTGATCTTTGAGCCGGCCAGCGGTGAGGCTTGGATGAGCAGCGGCAATGCCGGCGGCAACGCGATGACGCATCACACCTTGGAGATGTGCGAGCAAGCCGCCTGAGGCGCCTAAGTCGCCGCGGCCCTGGTCAACTCGATTCCGGCATAAACGGAATATCGGTGTCGTCGGGGCGAGCGCCCGCCGCCGTCAGCATGGCATGCGCCTGGCCGCGGTGATGGGTCTGGTGATTGAACATATGGGTGACCAACTGCCACAGCGGCTTGGTGAATTCGCGCTTGAGGGCGGCTGACGTCCAGTTTAACTCGCCCTCCAGCCAGGTCGCATCCAGGCGCAAAGCCCAGGCGTCGATATCATCATCCAAGGCGTTCCGCGCCGCCACGAGATCGTCCCACGCTGGGTGCATGTTGGGCGTCTCGGCCATTGATGACACGGCCGGCGGCGGCGGCGCTGGGGTAAAGCGGCTCAACCACATGCGATCGCCCCACACGATATGGTTCAGCGTGCCATGGATAGAGCCGAAGAAGGCGCCGCGCGGGAGCTTGCGCTCGGCATCGGAAAGCGTGGCGGCCGCGGCGTAGAGGCTGCCGTTTTGCCAGCGGTTATAGGCTGCCATGGTTTGAACATAAGCGGTCGAAATCATGTTCGGCTGTCCTTGTTTAGTGGTGGTTTAGCGCTGGTTTAGCGGTGGTTTAGTGCTGCTCGAGGGGGGCTGCGCCGAACATGACGGAATAGGTGCGGCACCAGATGGCGACCGATTTAAAGCGCTCCGGCGAGACGCCCTTGGGCAGGATATAGCTCTGCCCGCCGGTGAGCGCCTTGCGCGGCCCAAGATTGGCGAACTCGGCGTTCTTGATAGCCGAATCCGAATGCGGTTCTTCGGCGGTGCTGAGGTAGATGAAAAGATCCGGACCGGCGTCGGAGGTAAAATTCTCGAAGCGCAATTCATAGCCACCATCGTCGCGGGCCACGATGACAGCGCGCCCGCTGGTCGGGTGATGGGCGTCGTAAAACTCGCCGCTGGCAATGATCTCCTCGGCATGAAGCGGCGGCGGGACTGCGATCGACAGCGCCAGCGCCAGCGATAGGAAGCCAGCCAGAGATAGGAAGCCAGCCAGCAAGCCTGAGCCTGCCAGTAGCCTGGCCCCGGCGATGCGCAACGGCCAAAATGTCCAGGGCATGCTTAATCTCCTTGAGGGGTTAGATGCCTGCGGCAACGAGCGGCATGACTTCTTCGGCGAACAGTTGCAAGGCATCGCAGACTTGATTGTGCGGCATGCCGAGCCACTGCATGCCGAGGACGAAGCTGTTGACGCCGAGTTTGCTATTGTAGCCGATAATTTGCTCGGCGACTTCCTCGGGCGAGCCGAACAGGAATCGATCGCGCAGAAGCTCATCGAAATCGAGCGAGAGATCGTCATCGCCAGGCGGCATGGCTTTGTCTTGGCCCCAGGCGTGATAGGCTTGGTACTTGGCTTCGAGATAGGGGCGGGCGAGACGCATGGCCTCCTCGCGCGAGCCGGCCACGAAAATCTCGCGCATAAGTGGCAATTCATCGGGGAACGGCTTACCTAACGCGTCCAACTCCCGTTGGTAGATGCCGAGCTGGCGTTCGATGGTGTCCATGCGCTGATGCGGATTGATGAACCAGGTATCGCCGAGGCGCGCGGCGCGGCGCACGGCAGCATCGGCATTGGCGCCAAACCACACCGGCGGGCGCGGCTTCTGCGCCGGCTTGATCGAGAGCGTCACATCATCGAGCTCGAAATGGCTGCCCTTCATGGTCACATGGTCTTCGGTCCACAGGCGCAACACCGCTTCAAGATTTTCCTCCAGCCGCGGCCCGCGCTCGGCCTGCGTGGTGCCGAAGCCCTTGAACTCGACCTCGCGGTAGCCCAGCCCGGCGCCAAACACCAGCCGCCCGCCGCTGATCACATCGAGGGTCGCGAGCTGCTCCGCAATATCCAGCGGCTTATGCAGCGATAACAACACGATACCCGGAATCATCCGGCAATTCGGCGCCTCGGCGGCGATGCGGCAGAGAAACGGGATCTGGGCCAGCATTTGCAGCGGATGGGCGGCGTAATGCATGCCGGCGCAAATGCCGCTATAGCCGAGCTTATCGGCGAGGCGGGCCTCGGCCGCGAGATCATCAAAGCGTGCCACCATATCCTCGCCCTGAGGATATTGCCCGCGCAGGAAGAAGGTATATTGCATCTGCCGAACCTGCCTTTTTGTGCCGGGCGGCACGTGGCCTGAATTATTGCCGTATGCCGCGTGACCTAATTTATCGCCGTGTGTCGCGCGGGCCCTATATATCGCCGCGTGCCGCGCGGGTCCTATATATCGCCGCGTGCCGCGCGGACCCTATATATCGCCGCGTGCCGCGCGGCCGGAAGTTCTGGTATTATCGCCGCCACGGCGAAACCAACAACAATTGATAGGCGCTGAAGCGATGAAAATAGACGGAAGCTGCCATTGCGGCCATATCACCTATGAAGCGGAGGTCGACCCGCAGCGTGTGGTGGCGTGCCACTGCACCGATTGTCAGACCATGTCGGGCGCCCCCTTACGCGCGGTGGTGTTTTCCGAGACCGACGGCTTCAAGCTGCTGACCGGCGAGCTGAAGATTTACGTTAAAACGGCGGAAAGCGGTAACCCGCGTGAGCAAGCGTTTTGCCCCAATTGCGGCACGCCGATCTATGCCACCAACACCGGCGACGGGCCAAAGAATTACGGCCTCCGCCTCGGCGCCATCCGCCAGCGCGGCGAACTGACGCCGAAGGCACAGGTATGGACGCGCTCGGCCCAGCATTGGGTGGGCGATCTCGATAGCATGAAGAAAATAGAGACCCAGCCGGCACCGCCGCCCAAATAGCGGCGCTGGTGAAAGGGCCGGCGCTGATCAAAGGGATAGCGCTGATCAACGGGATGGCTGTGTGGGCCAAAGGGCCGCAATGATCTGATAGCTGGCGCCGCTGGCCAAACAACGGCCGTTGGTCACAGGGCTGGCGTTGGTCACAAAGCTGGCGCTGGTCAAGGGGCTGGGGCCGGTCACAGGGCTGGCACCTGTCAAAGAGGCGGCGCTCGAAAATGGCTCGCGCGGTTGGTCACAGAGCTAGCGTTGGTGAAAAAATAACCGTGTAAGCGGGAGCGAGACAATTGCAGCTTATTCCGTCGCCGCTGTCCAAATAGCCGCCGCCGTTCAAATGGTATCGCGCCGGCGGGCGCTACCCCGGCGCTATTCCGGCGCTATTCCGCCGCTGCCGGGGCCTCTTCCACCTTCTCAACGGTTCCTCTGGTGCCATGGGTGAAGATGGCGAGGCCGGCGAAGGCCATCGCCGTGGCGATCCAGACATAAAAGCTGTGGCGCTCATCATTAAGGATGTAGCCCCAGCCGAAGCCGCCAAGCACGATGAAATAGTTGAACTGTGAGAAAAACACCGGCCCGGTGATGCGCACCAAATAGAACCAGGCCACGGTGACCGCCGCGGTGATCGCGGCGGCGTAGAGGATCACCAGATTGGCATCGAGCGAAGCGGTGGGAAAGACAAAAGCCTGGTCGGTCAACAACATCACAGGTGCCAACAATATGGTGGCGCCGGACGACATGCCCGCCGCCATCATCATCGACGGTGTCCCGGGCGGGCGCAGGATAATGACGAAAGCGTTGCAGGCGGCGAAACACAGCGGCCCGACCATCGCGAGGATAACCCACCACACCATATCAGGCGTCGGCAGCCCGGCTTGCGGGATCAACACGAACAACATGCCGCCGAGGCCGAGCAACACCCCGAGCATGCCGGAGATGCGGAATTTCTCAAGGCGCAGAAAATACGACATCGCATAGGTCAGCAGCGGTACCAACACCAGCAGCAGCGTGATAATGCCGACCGGCAGCTTGGGCGCGAGAAAGGTGAGGAGCGGCACCGGTAGCGCGACAGCCATGATGCCGAGCACCAGATAGGCGCGGATATGCAGCCAGGTGAGGGGCTGCAGCTCGCGCTTGTAGGCGGTGACGGCGAGCAACACCAGCGTCGCCAGCAGCGAGAACCAGAACACATAGCCGATATAAGGCAGGCCATATTCGACGCTCATCCGATTCACCGGAAAGAGCGCGCTATATATCACGCCGGCCAATGCGAGAGCGGGGATGAACAGGAATTTATTCTTGTCGGTCATTTTCATGGCGCATGACCTAGCACGCGGCGACGGCGGAATGAAGTGCGGTGGGGTGGGGTGTGGCGGTGGGCGGCGGGAAAAGAGGTTTTCTCAGCTTGTTAGCTTCGGACTATGCGTGTCCTGCCCCCCTATATCTGCGCCACGTAATTCGTGATTATCTACGAGTATGTGGAGGTACTGGGATAGCCAGGAAGCGATATACCGGTGAAGATGTATTGAACCTACTGCCTCAAATTTAGGAAAGAAAGCGTCTACCGATGTAGGGGCTATTCAACCTGAATAGACCCAAGTTTTTTGGACGCCCTCGGTTTTCGTATCCTGTTGCTTTGCCAACCCGACGGGCAACAGCATCCCGTTCCTCACATGCTTGCGCTTTGGAGGCGGCATGAGGCTATTTTTTGCGTTGTTGGCGGCTTCGCTGGTTTTGGCTGGGCCACCTACAGGTTTATCACCCGCAAGCGCTGATGAATGTGCGGCGCCGGAAGCAATCTCTCTGCCGCTGTCGGGTCTGCCTTCGACACGGGTGAAGTTCAATCATTACAAATCGGAAGTGAAGGCCTATCAAGCTTGCGCCGGGGAGGCGGCTGACCCGGCAGTACAG
>JAQBTG010000051.1 GCA_027624955.1 Pseudomonadota bacterium | reverse complement strand
TCAGCTTCTGGCCTATCATGTGGCCGTCAACAAAGGCACCGATGTCGATCAGCCGCGCAATCTGGCGAAATCGGTGACCGTCGAATGAAGGCCACGAATAAATGACGCAGAAATCCGAAGCGGTTATCGATCTCACGCATAATTATGAAGAACTGCGCGAGCCGGTGCGGGCGCTGTGCGCCAAATATCCCGGCGAATATTGGCGCGCCAAAGACAGAGAGCGCGAATACCCGGTGGAATTCGTCCAGGAATTGACCGATTCCGGCTTTCTCGCTGCCATGATTCCGGAAGAATATGGTGGCAGCGGCCTTGGCGTCGGCGCCGGCGCGGCAATTTTGGAGGAGATTCATTCCACTGGCTGCAATGGTGGCGCCAGCCATGCGCAGATGTACACCATGGGCACCGTGCTCCGGCACGGCTCGGCCGAGCAAAAGCAAAAATATCTGCCCAAGGTGGCAAGCGGCGAACTGCGCCTACAGGCGTTTGGCGTCACCGAGCCCGGCACCGGGTCCGATACCACGCAGCTTCGCACCACGGCGGAGAAGAAAGGCAATGACGCCTATGTGGTGAACGGCCAGAAAGTGTGGATATCGCGCGCCCTGCAATCCGATCTGTTGCTGCTACTGGCGCGCACCACGCCCAAGGAAGAATGCAAGAAACGCTCCGATGGTCTCTCGGTATTTCTCGTCGAACTCGACAAGGCGGTCGGCAACGGCCTCGAAATCCGCCCGATCCGCACCATGATCAATCATTCGACCAATGAGCTGTTCTTCGACAATCTGGAAATCCCAGCGAGCAGCCTGATCGGCGAAGAGGGCAAGGGCTTCAAATATATTCTCGACGGCATGAATGCGGAGCGCATTTTGATTTCCGGTGAATGTTTGGGTGATGCGCGCTGGTTCATCGAGAAAGCCAGCACCTATGCTTCTGAGCGCGAAGTGTTCGACCGTCCAATTGGCGCCAACCAGGGCATTCAGTTCCCGATCGCCAAGGCGTACGCCAACTCCCAAGCCGCAGATTTGATGACGCGCAAAGCCGCCGCCTTGTTCGATGCCGGCATGGCCTGCGGGGCTGAAGCCAACATGGCCAAGCTGCTGGCCTCGGAAGCTTCGTGGGAAGCAGCGGATGTTTGTATGCAAACCTTCGGCGGCTTTGCCTATGCCGAGGAATATGACATTGAGCGCAAGTTCCGCGAAACGCGGCTGTATCGCACCGCGCCGATCTCAACCAATTTGATTCTCGCCTTTCTCGGGCAGCATGTGCTCGGGATGCCGCGTTCGTATTGAGTATTTGCAGTGGCTGACCGCCTAAAGGACGTGCTTGTCGTCTCGGTTGAACAGGCCGTGGCGGCGCCTTTTGCCACGTCGCGCCTCGCCGATGCCGGCGCCCGCGTGATCAAGATCGAGCGCCCAGAAGGCGATTTTGCCCGTGCCTATGACCATCATGTGCACGGCGAATGCTCTTGGTTCGTGTGGCTAAATCGCGGCAAGCAATCGGTGGTGCTGGATTTCAAGCAACCGGACGACGCCGCTTTTTTACACGCATTGATCGCCCGCGCCGATATCTTCGTGCAAAATCTGGCGCCTGGCGCTGCGGTGCGCGCGGGCTTCGCTTCCGCGGAGTTGCGCGCCAAACATCCCAGCTTGATTACCTGCGACATTAGCGGTTATGGCGAGAGCGGCCCCTACCGCGACATGAAGGCGTATGATTTCCTGGTGCAATGTGAGGCCGGCATCGCCGCGGTCACCGGCACACCCGATTCGCCGGCGCGCGTCGGCGTATCGGCCTGCGATATTGGCGCTGGACTCAACGCCTACGGCGCCATTCTTGAAGCGCTCTATGCGCGCAGCACGAGCGGCGTCGGCGACGGCATCTCGATTTCGCTATTCGACGGCATGGCGGATTGGATGAATGTACCACTCCTGCATCACCTGCACGGCACAGGCGCTCCGGCGCGGAGTGGCCTTAGCCACGCCATGATCGCGCCCTATGGCGCTTATCCCGTAGGCACCTGCGGCGCTAACGGGCATATCGTTATCGCTGTTCAGAATAACCGAGAATGGGCGCGTTTCTGCGCTGACGTCCTTGGCGATTCCACTTTGACGGAAGATGCGCGCTTTCGTGAGAACGCGCTCCGCGTCGCCAACCGGGCCGAGATGGATGACCTGATCGCCAGCGTATTCGCGTCTCATGATTTGGATTCACTTTCCGAATTGCTGCGCCAGGCCGGCATTGCCTTTGGCCGCCTCAATCAGGTGATTGATCTGGCGGCGCATCCACAGTTGCGCCATGTTTCGGTGGCGACTGCCAGCGGTGCCGTGGAACTTGTCGCGCCACCGGCGCAGTTTACCAGCGATAGCACAGGACTTGGCCCGGTGCCGGGGCTAGGCGAGCATACGGAAGCAGTTCGCGCCGAATTCGCGGACGGCACTTAAGCGAGAAGGGAGTACAGGGTGAACGTGCAATCGGATAGCAATTTTGATGCCTGGATCGGCACCGCACGCGAGCAGCGCGAGCGTATCGACAGCGCCTTGACAGCTGGCATGAGCGCCGCGCTCGACCGCGATGACGCGCCGCCTAAGGATGGCGACCCGCTGCCGCCCTGCTGGCACTGGATGTTCTTTCGCGATTGCACCGTGCAATCTGAATTGGGAGCCGACGGGTTGCCGGAGCGCGGCGCGTTGATGCCGCCGGTGCCCCTGCCGCGCCGGATGTGGGCGGCCAGCCAAATTCGTTTTATGGCGCCACTCCGTCTTGGTGAGATGGCGGTGAAGCGCTCTGAGATTGCCAAAATCACCGAGAAAAATGGCAAGAGCGGCCGGCTTGTGTTCGTTAGCCTGCGTCATACGGTCTTAAATGCGGCCGATGAGGTGGCAATCGAGGAAGAGCAGAACATCGTCTATACCCAAGCGCCAAAATCAGGCGCCATGCCGCCGCAGCACCCGGCGCCAACTGAGGCCGCCTGGCGGCGCGACCTCACACCCGATCCGGTCCTGCTGTTCCGCTATTCTGCGCTCACCTTCAATCCGCACCGCATTCATTACGACCAGCCCTATTGCACCGGGGAAGAGGGGTATCCCGGCCTCGTCGTGCATGGCCCACTGATTGCGACGCTGATGGTGGATCTCTGCCGCCGCAGCCGCCCCGACGCCGAGATCAAGGAATTTTCGTTCCGCGCCATGTCGCCCTTGTTCGTTGACCACGCGATGGTGCTGGGCGGCGCCCCTACGGATGATGGTTTAGGCGCCGCCGTCTGGGCAGCAAACGATCAGGGTGGTTTGACCAGCCAGGGCGAAGTGAAATTCGCCTAGCGGGCGAATGCGGAAATGTTGCGCCGGCGGCGCTACTTGATGCCGAAATTCCCGAAGCGCTTGTTGAAGCGCGAGACCTGTCCGGCGGTATCGACCAGCCGCTGATTGCCGCCCGTCCACACCGGATGCGATAACGGATCGACATCGAGCGTCATGGTGTCGCCTTCTTTGCCCCAGGTCGAGCGAGTCTTGAAGGTGCTGCCGTCGGTGCACACCACGTTGATTTCATGATAATCGGGATGGATTTCTTTTTTCATCGATTCTATCCGCTGGCTGAGGGCGCTTATATATATCCACTACGGATTTCTGGCAAGCCCTGCGCTTCCTGTTCTTGGCTACAGGCAAGCATCTGTTCTTGTTGGCCCTTCCGATGATGGCTGATATACCCAACCGAAATAGCAGGGCGGAATGAACACGTGACGGCATATCGGAAATTGCAATATTCGAAGATGGTACGCCAATCATTTGGCGGCAATAAATCTCGCCGCGGAGGGATTGGCACATGACCATGTTCGGCCCCGGCCGCGGCCGCCGTAAATCCCGAAGCGATAGGGAAAAGGGTAAAGATCTCAAGCAGATACGCCCGCTAATGCAGTATATTCGGCCGTACCGCCCGGTTGTGTTCGGAGCCCTTGTCGCCCTGACCGTCTCCGCCGCCGCGGTGCTGGCGATGGGCGTCGGCTTGCGGCTGCTCATCGATGAGGGCCTGGCCGGCGATAGTATCGATCTCCTAAATAATATCGATCTCCTAAACAATGCACTGATCTACCTAATTGGGATGGTGGTTCTGCTGGCTGCCAGCACATTTTCGCGGTTTTATCTGGTCTCTTGGCTGGGCGAGCGGGTGGTGGCCGATATCCGTCTCGCAATTTTCTCCCGAATCCTCCGCCTCAGCCCGGCGTTTTTCGAGATCAACAAGACCGGCGAGCTGCTGTCGCGCATCACCACCGATACCACGCTGCTGCAAACCGTAATCGGCAGCCAAGCATCTTCGGCGCTGCGCAATCTGCTCCTGCTTACCGGCGGTATCGTGATGTTGTTCATCACCAGTCCGAGATTGACCGGTCTGGTTTTCCTGCTTGTGCCTGTAGTTGTGGTGCCGATCATCGTTCTCGGCCGTCGCGTGCGCCAGCGCTCGCGCCTCAGCCAAGACCGCATCGCCGATCTTGGCGGCCAGGTGGAAGAGGCGCTCAATGGCATTCAAACCGTTCAGGCGTTCGGCCACGAGGCCAACACCCAGGACAGTTTCGGCGCCAAAGTTGATAGCGCCTTTCAGACGGCGCTCGGCCGCGTGCGCGCGCGCGCCTATCTCACAGCCTTCGTCATTCTGTTCGTCTTTACCGGCATCACCGCGGTGCTTTGGCTAGGCGGCCATGATGTCCTCGACGGCAGATTGAGTGGCGGCGAATTGGCATCCTTTTTGTTCTACGCGGTTGTCGTTGCGGGCTCGGTAGGATCGCTAAGCGAAGTTTACGGTGATCTCCAACATGCTGCTGGTGCGGCCGAGCGGCTGGTGGAATTGTTGCGCCAGCAAAGCGATATCGCCGCGCCGGAAAACCCCAAACCGCTACCTGAGCCGGCCGAGGGCGCCATCGCCCTGGAGAATGTCACATTCAACTATCCCTCGCGCCCCGATGAGCCAGCGCTGATCGACTATCGGCTGAACGTCAGGCCCGGCGAACGCGTCGCCCTGGTTGGGCCGTCCGGTGCCGGCAAGACCAGTGTTTTTAATTTGTTGCTGCGGTTTTACGATCCCACACAGGGCACGGTACGGGTCGACGGAATGGATCTGCGCCAGGCCCTGCCTGAGGAGGCGCGCGCCAGGTTCGGCCTCGTGCCACAAGACCCGGCGATATTTGCCGCCAGCGCGTGGGAAAATATCCGCTTCGGCCGCCCTAGCGCGAGCGACGAAGATGTGCGAGCGGCAGCACGGGCGGCGGGCGCAGAAGAATTCTTAGACGCTCTCCCTGAAGGCTTCGCCACCTTCCTTGGCGAGAAGGGCATGCGGCTCTCCGGCGGCCAGAAGCAGCGCCTGGCTATTGCCCGGGCAATCTTGCGCAACCCCGTGATTCTTCTACTCGACGAAGCCACCAGCGCGCTCGATGCCGAGAGCGAGCGCGCAGTGCAAAAAGCATTGGAGAGCTTGATGGTTGGGCGCACCACCATCGTCATCGCGCATCGCCTGGCCACTGTCCAAAAGGCCGACCGTATCGTGGTGATGCAAGAAGGCCGCGTCGTTGCCGAAGGAACCCATGACGCCCTGGTTGCCGAAGACGGCCTCTATGCGCGCCTGGCGTCGCTCCAATTCGACAGCACCGGAGCCGATGGCGCTGGTGATGCGACGGTTGCCACCACGGGGCCGCTCAGCGCTGAGTCAGCTTAAGTTCGATGCGCCGGTTGCGCCGGTGAGCGATCTCATCGTCGCGTGTGTCAAGCGGTTGAAACTGGCCGTAACCGGTGGCGCTCAGCCGTTCCGGGGGTATGCCCCGAGTCACCAGATAATTCACGACCTCGATGGCGCGCGCCGCCGATAGCTCCCAGTTGGAAGGGAAGCGCGCCGTTTGAATAGGAATGCGGTCCGTATGTCCGTCGACCTGTAAGATCCAGGGCAAGTCTTCGGGGATGCGCGTCATGACCTCTTTCAGAACGGTGGCGAACGTATTCAACCCCAATTTTCCACCGATGCCGAGCTCGGCCGAACCGGAGCCGAATAGCACTTCGGATTGAAAAACAAAGCGGTCACCTATGATGGTGAAGCCCTGACGGCCAGCGAGAACTTGGCGCAGCCGGCCAAAAAATTCCGAGCGGTATTCGGCCAGTTCTTCGACCTTGGCGGCGAGGGCAAGATTGAGGCGCCGGCCGAGATCGGCGATCACCACATTCTGCTCCTTTGATTCGGCTTCCGACGTATCCAGCGCCTCTTCAATGCGGGTCAGTTGCGCCCTCAACGCCAGTATTTGCTGGTTGAGAACGCCAATTTCATCGGATTGCCGTGCCGTCAGATCGCGTGCCTGCATCAGTTGATTTTCGGACAGCATATAAAGGCCCTGCAACTCGCTCAACCTGACATCTCGGTCGCCCAGTTCTTTCTGGGCAAGGGCGGTGCGTTCGCTCTCATCGGAGAGTTTCGCCATCAGCTCGGTCGAGCGATCGCGGGCGGCGCTGAACGCTTGATCGAGGCGCGCTTTATCGCCTTCGCTGTCACGCAGCGCGGCGGCAAGCTCGACGACTCTTTCCTCCAGATCGCTGCGAACGGTTTGTAGTGCGGCGATGTCGCGGCGTAATTGCTCGACATCGCTGAGCATCACGCGGATTTTTTCTTCTCCGGCTTCGGCGCGCAATTGCGTTTCCACGGCGACGCGGTTGGCTTCGGTCGCATCGCTGAGCGCGGTCTGCGCTTCTGCCGTCATATCGCGCAAACGCAAGCGTAAGGTATTGGACTCGTCCTCGGATCGGGTCAGCGCCAGGCTCAGCGCATCGCGTTCGGCGAGGGAGCTTTGCAGCTCGCTGGAAAGTTGAGAAATATTTGTGCGCAGATCGGTGTTTGATTGGCGCTCCAGCGAGAGCAGATCGGCCAACTCCGCGACCTGATGGTCGAGCTCGGTCAGCGCTGCGCTTTTTTCCGAAACCGAGCGCTGCAGGAAATATTGCGCCAGCATATAGACGACGAGCAAAAAGATCATGACCAACAGCAACGTCGAGAGAACATCGACGAAGCCAGGCCAGATAGCCGAAGAGCCTCCTTGGTGGCGGCGGGAACGGGAACCGTATGACATCGCGGTCGAACCGCGTCAGCCGCGCCCGTCGCGCCGTTGGTTTTCGGCAACGGCGGCGATTGTGCGGGCCAGAAGTTTGAATTCGCTTTTGAGCTCATTCACGCTTTGCTCGCGCCCCGACACCATTTCTTCGAGCAACCGTCCGACATAGACGTCGAGATTGCGCAAATGCGCGCGGCTGGCATCGTCGAGGGATATCGGTTGGCGGCCCGTCTCGGCCAGGCGCTCCAGCACCGGGCGCATTTCCATCTGGTTCTCCACCAGCTTGACCATGAGGTCTTGTTCGGCGCGCATTTGATCCGTCAGGGCCGCTAAGCGCTCGGTGAGCGCGAGTATATTAGCGCTCGAGGAGGCGCGGTTGTCCTCACCGCGGGACAGCGTGCGCTGAAGATCGTCAAGGCTGTCCGCGGTGCGCTCAAGGAGGGCACTCACATAGGCCGGCACTGATTGGTCTCCGCCTTCGACCGACAGCGTGCCGCCGGTGAGGCGGGTGTAGGACGACAACCAATCCTCCAAATTATTGTAGAATCGGTTTTGTGCCTGCGACGCCTGCAATTCCAAGAAGCCCAGCACCAGCGAGCCGGCGAGGCCAAAGAGCGAAGAACTGAACGCCGTTCCCATGCCGGCAAGCGGCGCCTCGAGCCCGCCCTTGAGGTCATCAAAGGCCGAGCCTAAGTCGTCGCCGCCGACTGAAAGCCCGCCAATTACATCGCCCACCGAGGACACGGTCTGTAAGAGGCCCCAGAACGTGCCGAGCAATCCGAGAAAGATTAAGAGGCCGATCAGGTAGCGCGCCAATTCATGGCTCTCGTCGAGGCGCGAGCCGATGCCATCGAGCACGCTGCGCATGGAAACGGCGGAGAGCGATACCCGCCCACGCCGTTCCGCGATCATGGTGGCGAGCGGCGCCAGCATGCGCGGCGCGCGCTGATCCGAGAGTCCGGGCTCATTAGTTTGGGCGGTGTTGAGCCACGCGGTTTCAGGCGCGAGCCGCAAGACCTGCCGGAAGGCGAACACAATGCCGATCATCAGCGCGCCCAGAATCACGCTATTCAAAGCCGGGTTGGCGAGAAACGCTTCAAGCAGGGTCGAGAATAGGGCTGCGCAAATGGCGACGACAATCGCCAAAAAGGCGCTCATGCGAATCAGAAACGGGCGTAGAGCGCTCATTGCGGCTGCGACAGGGCTATCGGAGCGCTCATCGGGTTAGCGCTGCACCAGGACGACGTCTACCCGGTCGCTCGTCCCGTCCTCAGATTTGTTGCCCAACGCTCGGACATCGATACGGGTGCTACGCACGCCTTGTTCGATCAATTCCGAGCGCACTGCAAGGGCGCGCGACAACGACAATCGGCGCGCTTGCGAGGCTGAATCGTCGCCGCCGCCGGCATAGGCCTTGAGTTGCAGGCGCAACGTTTCATCCTGGCCCAGCGCAGAGGCAAGAGTGGCGAGCGGTGCTTGTGCGGTTTTGGGAAGCGCTGAATCACCCGCACCAAATAAAATTTGCATGGTTTCGCCAGGCACAGATGGCGCCACCGGATTCGTCTGGGCAGTTGGCGGATCGAGCGCAACCAATACGGTCTCCGGCGCTGCTTTGGTCTCTGCTTTGGCCTCCGATTTGGGTTGTGCTTTGGGCTTGGCTGCCGTGGCCGCCTTCGGCTGCGCGGCCGGTTTGGTTTTCGCTGCTGACGGTGCGTCGAGGTCGAGTAGAGCTGCCTCGTCGGCGAAGCTGGTGCTGGATACAGAATTCTTGTTGCGTTTCTTCGCTGCGGCGCGCTCTTCCGCCGTCATGTTCTCCGGCGCTTTTGCCAGCACCGGGCCGGGCGCCGGCGCCGGCGCCGCCAGTTTCGGCGTTGCCACAGCCTCCAAAGCGGGGGCGTCCAACGTGGGGGCGACCATAGTGGGGGCGACCGTGGCAGGGGCGACCGTCGCCGGCGTTTCCAGTTTGGTTACCATCTTAGCGGGCTTAGCCGGCTTAGTCGGCTTGGGTTCCGGTGCTGTGGCGCGTGCGCTGTCGGCTCTAGGTGGTTCGCCGGGCGGGCGCAGCGTGACCGGCGCCAAGCCACCACCGGCGACGCCCGGATGGCGCAAGCCTCGGTCCGTGCCTCGGGGCGACGAAAAATGGTCGAGCGCGCCGAGGTCGATTTCGAAACCATTCTGGCCGCTGCCGCCGATAAAGACGGTGTCCTGAGCAAACACGGAGTTTGCCGGGGCCAGCCACAGTACGAGCAGCGACAGTGCGGACAGCAACAGTGCGGGCAGAATGAAAAATGAGCGCGCGGCCGCGAACGCGGTGGCGGCTTTGTCGGAAAATATGCGGGCGATATAGATAACTACTCTCCCAATTTTTTGCGCGCTTACAATAGTATAGGGGTTCGGTGCCGACAACAGCGTCGTCGTGGAGACGATTCAGGCCCTATTTTTTCGCGGGTGCAGCCGCTTTTGCCAATAGGCGCCGCAAATCCTCGTGCAGATTCCCGTTGCTGGCAAGGATATCGCCCGATGCCATCATCGCATCGCCGCCGTTCACTTCGGTGACGATGCCGCCTGCTTCACGCAGAATCGCCAACCCGGCGGCGATATCCCACGGCGACAGCGCGAATTCCCAAAATCCGTCAAAGCGCCCGGCCGCGACATAGGCCAAATCGAGCGCCGCGGAGCCGAAGCGTCGCACGCCTGCGGTTTCCGCCGACATGCGGTCGAGCATCTCGGAATATTCTGGATGGCTGGCGCGGCCCTTGAAGGGCATGCCCGTGGCAATCAGCGCTTCGTCCAGGCGCGGGCGCGCCGAGACGCGCAAGCGCGTTGAGTTCACAAACGCGCCACTACCGGATTCGGCCCAGAACAATTCGTCGCGCAGCGGATCGTAAATCACGCCGGCAAACATCTTGCTGTCGCGCTCTAAGCCGATAGAAATGGCGAAATGCGGAATGCCGTGGAGAAAATTCGTCGTGCCGTCCAGCGGGTCGATAATCCAACGGTTGGAACTGTCTTCGCCCACTATTTCACCGCCTTCTTCGAGCAGAAACCCAAATTTGGGGCGCGCCCGGCGAAGGTCCTCGACCAGCATTTCTTCGGCTTTGTGGTCAGCCGACGACACAAAATCGGCCGGCCCCTTACGTGAAACTTGGAGTTGTTCAACTTCGCCGAAATCTCGGCACAACCCACGCGCTGCCTTGTAGGCGGCGTTGGCCATGACAGTGATGAGCGGGGAGCGGCGGGACAAGGGGCTTTAGCTTCCCGCGTCAGGCGCGCGCGCGTTCGACATAGCTGCCGTCGCCCGTATTCAGCACCACTCGATCGCCTTCGTGGACATGTGCCGGCACCAGGGTCCGCACGCCGTTGTCGAGGAGCGCCGGCTTATAAGACGCGGCCGCCGTCTGTCCCTTGACCACGGGCTCGGTCTCCGTGACCACCTGAACCGCAGTTTCGGGCATTTCGACGCCGATCACCGTGCCTTCGTGGGATTCGACCGTCACCTCCATGCCGTCCTGAAGGAAGACGACCGGCTCGCCGACAATCTCGCGCGGCAGAGAAATTTGATCGAAGCTCTCCAAATCCATGAATGTCAGCATATCGTCCTCGGCAAAGAGAAACTGATGCACTTTTTGATCGAGGCGCACGCGCTCGACATTCTCGGAAGCGCGGAAGCGTTCATTGAGTTTGGTGCCCGACATCAAATCCTTGAGCTCAACCTGAAGATATGCGCCGCCCTTGCCCGGCTGAGTATGTTGAATTTTGGTCGCAATCCATAGGCGTTTCTGGTGCTCGATCACCATGCCTGGACGGATTGCGTTGCCGTTGATTTTCATAACAACGTCTCGAATTGCATTATTCAGGGAGCCTTGTGGCGGCGCTGCTATATCAAGCGGTGGCCGCTTCCGCAATGGCGTCGTTGATCGCCTTCACCCCGGCCGCCGGCCCGTCCGCATGATCCCACACGGCAGCGATAACGGCTAGGAAATCTGCGCCCGCCCGCACCAATGGCGCACAATTTTCAGCGGTAATGCCGCCGATAGCAACGCTTTGCACCACCATCAGCTCGTGCCACCACTCCACAATTTCCACCGTTGCGCGCGATCGCGGAATTTTGCTCTGGGTCGGGAAAAATGCGCCGAACGCCACGTAATCGGCGCCGGCTTCGCTGGCCTCGATGGCGGCATGGCGCGAATCGTAGCAACTGACGCCGATCATGGCGGCGTCGCCCAACCGGCGCCGCGCGTCACTGAATTCGCCGTCATCGGCGCCGATATGTGCCCCATCAGCGCCGCATTCGGCGGCGAGATCAGGCCGGTCATTAACGATAAACGCCACGCCCCTAGCATGACACACCGGCATCAGTGTCTCGATTGCCTCGCGGATGGTGTCGTTATCGGTGTCTTTCAAGCGGAGTTGCACGCAGGCCACGTCGCCGCCGTCCAGCGCCGCCGCCAGTGTGTCGGCGAACGCAGCCACCGCAAATTGCGGCGGGGTGATGAGATAAAGGCGGGAAAGGTTTGGCATCGGCTGGGTGCAATCGATATTGGTAAATTAACGGTCAAGGTTTGCAGCGGCGGGGTTTACAATTGCCCGGCGCGACAACATATCGCTTTTAAGGATCATGGCAACACTCGTCACCCAAACAGAACGCGGCCTACCGAACACTGCAGCGCTTGAGCGCTGGGTCGTTCAACAGGGGTTGCAAGGCAACTCAGCCGATGGCGTGTTTGAAGGCTTCTGCGCGCAATTGACCGCGGGCGGCATTCAAATTCAGCGCGGCCTCAGTGCCATGCGCGTGCTCCATCCGCTGTACCAAGGGTTCGGCTTAGTGTGGCGGCGCGGCGTCGATGGCGTGGCAGAAGAAACTTACGCGTCGACGAACGCATCGGCCGACGCGTGGGAGCGGAGCCCCCTCAAGGTGATGGTCGATGACGGCGAGCCCGAGTTGCGCCGGCGCATTCTCGGCCCCGAGGCGGGCGATGAGTTTCCCCTACTGGAAAAATTTCGTCAGGAAGGGGCGACCGATTATTTTGGCATGATTTGCGGTTTTGCGATCGAAGCCGCCAATGAGCAGCGTTTCGGCGTCGTCTTCACCTGGACCACCGACCGCGTTGACGGTTTTAGCGATACCGAGATCGATTTTCTGAGGGCAACACTTCCCGTCCTTGCCTTAACCCTTCGCGTCGCCGCCAACCGGCGCTTTGCCAAAGCAATAGCGGATGCCTATCTCGGGGCTGACGCGGCGCGCCGGGTGTTGAGCGGAGAAATCGAACGCGGCCATGTGCACACCCTCTCGGCCGTTCTGATTTACTGCGATCTCTGTGGCTTCACGGCGCTTGGCGATAAATTGGGCCGGCGCGAATTGGTCGATCTGCTGAACGAATATCTAACCTGCATGGCGGAGCCGGTCGAAACGCGCGGCGGCCAAGTGCTGAAATTCATGGGCGACGGCATGTTGGGCACGTTCGAGCTGCCGGCCGACGGTGACGCGGCGGCCCGCGCCGCTACCAGCGTCGATGCGCTGGAGGCGGCGCGTGACGCCTTGGCGCGCGTTTCTGAACTGAACATAGCCCGCCGCTCCGCCGATCAGCACACCATGGCGCTCAACGTGGCGCTCCATCTCGGTGAAGTGGCTTATGGCAATGTCGGCTCGCCGACGCGTCTTGATTTTACCGTCATCGGCCCGGCGGTGAACGAGGTATCGCGCCTCGAATCCATGTGCGATCCGCTGGAGCGCCATTTGTTGCTATCTGAGGCCTTCGCCGCCGCCATTCCTGAGGATGGTCCGGTACTGCTGCCGCTCGGCCGTCACGGCCTGAGAAGCGTGCGCGAGCCGGTCAATTTGTTCACCGTGGAAAACCTGCCCGAACCCTAGAGCATGTCAGGTTCGCCTGCGCTCACCCGCCACGCTCTATTTCTTTACATTTGAAGCATATGCGTCGTCGCAGGTGATGCCACCTGCTCGGGATTTGCTCCAACCCGGCGCGCGGTCGGTCAGGCCTTGTTCAGGTAAATCTTGATGATCGTGTCGAGCATCGCCAGGGCTTCGGCGCGCGGCCGCTGAAACGTGTTGCGGCCGATAATTGAGCCAAAACCGCCGCCGTCGCGGATGGCGCGGATTTCCTCATAGAGCCCGTCCAACCCCTTCGCAGCGCCACCTGAAAAGACGACGATGCGACGGCCGGCGAACGACGACTGGATGATATGCGCGACCCGCGCCGATAGGCTGCTGCTGTCGATACCCTCGGCTTGATAAACCTTCGCCGCTTCGGGCTGCTCGATATGCGCCGCCGGCGGCTTGACCTTGATGATATGCGCGCCCAGGAGTGCCGCCATATGTGCCGCGTAGGCGGTGACATCGAACGCCGTCTCGCCTTCCTTGGAGAGGTTGCCACCACGCGGGTAGGACCACACCACGACGGCGAGGCCATGCGCCTTGGCTTCCACCGCCAATTCGCGCAGTTCCTCGATCATCTCGAACTGCTCTTCCGAGCCGGGATATATCGTGAAGCCAATCGCGGCGCAGCCTAGACGCAGCGCATCCTCTACCGAAGCGGTGACTGCCTGATCCTTGCTGATGGCATGCGAATTGGCACTATTCACTTTAAGGATAGTCGGGATGGCGCCGGCGAAGCTGTCAGCGCCGGCTTCGATCATGCCGAGCGGACTGGCGAAAGCGCTGAGGCCCGCGTCGATGGCGAGGCGCCAGTGATAATGCGGGTCATAAGCGTCGGGATTGGGTGCGAAGCTCCGTGCCGGGCCATGTTCAAAGCCTTGGTCGACCGGCAGAATCAGCAACCGCCCGGTGCCGCCGAGCCGGCCTTGCATCAGAATGCGGGCCAAATTCGCCTTTGTGCCGGGATTGTCGCTCTCGTAATTCGCGAGGATCTTGCGAACGCGTTGGGTGACTTTCATTTTCGCCGATCCTAGTTTGTTGTCCCTATCAGACGTGATTAACGCAAGGCAGAAACCATTTCAATCGCTCTGCCGCAAGGCTCTGTTTTTGCCTGTTTTCCGCGCTTTGCGCGATTCCAGATATGCCGCGCAACTGCCCGCCGGGTCGTGCGAATCGAGTAGATCAAGGGCATCGGCAGGGGCGCGCGCCGGCGCCAGCTTTGCGCCGCATTTTGCAGCGATCTGTGCCAGTTTATCACGCATTGCGCCCGGCCCAGAAAAAGCGATGCGGCGGAACCCCATGACCATCGCCCGGTGCGCCATGGCTGCGTCGCCACCGCAATCAACAATAACCGAATGACGCGCGTCGGGGCAGGCGCGCGCGGCGCCGTCGAACACCGCCCTTAGGAAAGCGAGGCCGGTATAACGCGCCGCGCCCGGCGCTGAGCGCAGCGTGATCGCCAGGCCATGCGCGTGGGCCGCGTTTAGCGCCGCTTCGGCATGGCCGAGCGTATGGACGAGAATGACATGCTTATCGGCGGCGTTAATGTTGATCTTTCAATGCCTCGACACCGGGCAGCGCTTTGCCCTCCAGCCACTCTAGAAAGGCCCCGCCGGCCATCGAGACATAGCTGAAGTCCGCCGTCACGCCGGCATGGCGGAGCGCCGCTACGGTATCGCCGCCGCCGGCAACAGACAACAGCCCGCCTGCCTTTGTTGCCGCCGCAGCGCAGCGCGCGGCGGCGCTGGTGGCAGCGTCGAACGGAGGTATTTCGAACGCGCCAAGCGGGCCGTTCCACACCAAGGTGCGTGCCGCCTTAATCGCTTCTTCGATGGCCGCGACCGTGTCGGGCCCAAGATCGAGAATCATGCCGTCTTTCGGGATGGCGTCGATGGCGCAAATTTCGCTCGCCGCGCCGCTGACGAATTGGCGCGCCACCACGCCATCGCTCGGCAGCAACAGGCGGCAGCCGGTTTCCCGGGCCTTGGCGCTGATCGCATCCGCAGTGGCGCGCAAATCCTTCTCCGCCAGGGACGCGCCAACATCGATACCGGCGGCGTGGAGGAAGGTGTTGGCCATGGCGCCACCGATGGCCAGCACTTCAACGCGCTCCACCAGATTGGTCAAAAGGTCGATTTTGGTTGAGACCTTGGCGCCGCCGACAACGGCCATGACTGGGCGCTCAGGCGTTAACAACGCGCTTTCCAGCGCCGCCAATTCGCCCGCCATCAGCCGCCCGGCGGCTGCGGGTAGCAGCATGGCCAGGGCGGTGGTCGACGCATGGGCGCGGTGCGCCGCCGAAAACGCGTCATTGACGTAAAGCTCGCCCAATTCGGCCAGGGCCGCGGCAAACGCGCTATCGTTTTTCTCTTCACCGGCATGAAAGCGGGTGTTTTCAAGCAGCGCTATATCACCCGCACCCAAACCGTCGACCACACGCCGTGCCTCCACCCCAATGCAATCGGACGCGAAGGCGATTTCGCGCCCGCCCAAAGCCGCGCGTAAATGGGGCACTACCGGTTCGAGCGACATGGCCGGCGTCACGCGGCCCTTGGGTCGGCCAAAATGGCTGAGGACGATGACCCGGGCGCCGCTCGATGCGAGTTCCAGCAAGGTCGGGGCGATGCTCTCGATGCGGCTGGTATCGCTGACCTCGCCCTCCGAGAACGGCACGTTGAGATCGACGCGGACGAGAACTTTCTTGCCGCTGACCTCGATATCATCAAGCGTGCGGAAGCTACGCATGGCCACCCAGCGCGGTCAGAGACCGCCCAATCCACATAGCCTGGTCAGAGCCCGCCGAGCACAGCGGCGACATCGCCCATGCGGTTGGAAAAGCCCCATTCATTGTCGTACCAGGAGAGCACGCGACAAAACGTCCCGTCGATCACCGTGGTGCCGCTAGAATCGAAGGTCGACGAGGCCGGATTATGGTTGAAATCGACAGACACCAGCGGCTCCTCGGTATAGCCGAGAACGCCGGCTAACGGGCCGTCGGCAGCGGCTTTCATGGCGGTGTTGATTTCCGCCGCCGATGTTGCGCGCTTGGTGACAACCGTGAGATCGATCATCGAGACATTGGCCGTTGGCACACGAATCGCCGTGCCGTCGAGTTTGCCCTGCAGCTCCGGTAGGACCAGTCCAACAGCCCGCGCAGCACCGGTGGACGTCGGGATCATCGAGGTGCCGGCACCGCGTGCGCGCCTCAGATCCTTGTGCAGGGTGTCGAGGATTGATTGATCCAGCGTATAGGCATGCACGGTGGTCATAAAACCATGCTCAATGCCGAACGTCTCATTCAGCACGCTGGCAACAGGAGCCAGACAGTTGGTCGTGCAGGAGGCGTTCGATACCACCTCATGCGCCGAGGTCAGCTTTTTGTGGTTGACCCCGTACACGACCGTCAGGTCCGCATCTTGCCCCGGCGCTGAGATCAGCACCTTGCGCGCGCCCGCCGTCAGATGCTTGGCCGCATCCTCGCGTTTCGAGAAAATGCCGGTGCATTCAAGCGCCACATCGATGCCAAGATCACCCCACGGCAGCTTGGCCGGATCGCGCTCGGCAAGCACCTGGATCGGCCCTGAGCCGATATCGAGCACACTGCCCTGCACCGAAACGGCGCCCGGAAAGCGGCCATGCGCCGAATCATATTTGAGTAGGTGGGCATTGGTTTCGACCGGCCCCAAATCATTCAGCGCAACGACGCTGATATCGTCCCGCCCCGATTCATGAATGGCGCGCAAGATGTTGCGGCCAATGCGGCCAAATCCATTGATACCCACCCGAATAGTCATGCTGTCCTCCATCAAAAGTCGGATAATTCTGTTGCGAATGGGTTAGCCCGAGAGGGCCTTATTGGCAATGGCGAAGTGCTAAACCTTCGCCCTCACTTTGGCGGTGGGCCGGGGAACCATTCGTCGGGCTCGGGCAGGTCGCGGCCCTTTAGGCTGTATATTTCGAAGGTGGTCGAGGTCGCTGCTTCGGTGTCGAAATAGTGAAACTGGGCGACGTCTTTTAAGAGGCCCGATTGAATGACGGGAAAGCCGCGCTTGACGAATTCGGCGATTTGTTCGCCGTACGGCATCTCGCTGCCGCCTTCTTCGCGCCCGGCAAAGGCGACATGGTGGATACCCTCGCCATGCACATCGAGAAAATCATTGTAGATCGTGCGCCCTTCCAGGGGCTGGACGATTTCCCACATCATCGCGCCGGTCCAAGCGAGGCACAGCGTCATTTTGAAGTTTTCCGCCTCGCCGCGATATTCGGTGTCCTTGATGCCCGGCGCGTCGCGGTAGTGATAGACCCGCCACGGGCCGATGCCGAGCCGCACCAAGCCCTCCATGGTGCGCTTATGGTCGCGGCTCACCACGCATACTTGAATGGTTTCACTGAGGAACGAATTGCTAAGCTCGCAATCGCTAACAACGCTTGGAAGATCGGACATAGAGGGTTCCCTTTCGACTGGTTCGGCTCTTCAGGATATTTTCAAGACGACGCGGAAGCGCGCTTCGTTGGCCATCATGCGAGCGTAAGCTTCCGCCGCGCGCTCAAGCGGAAATTCCTCGATCGTCGGGCGTACGCCGGACAGGCTGCTGAAATTGAGCGTATCCTCGGAATCCTTGGCGTGGCCCGATGGCCAACCACGGATTGAGCGCCGCCCGGGGATCAATTGAATCGGCGACGTGGCAAAGGTCGCGGCATCGGCGCCGACCACGATGACCTGGCCGTCGACGCCCAGACCGTCCACCAGCGGCGTCATGGATGCGGCGTCGGGCGCGGTCGCCAGGATGACGCGCGCGCCGCCCATCGCCTTGAGTGCTTCGCCGACCGCCTCCGTCTCGGTATCGATATAGTCGTGCGCGCCCAGGCTTTTGGCGAGATTCTCCTTATCGCGGCCGCGTGACAGGGCAACGGTGCGATACCCCATGCGCGCGGCAAATTGAATGCCGAGATGGCCGAGCCCGCCAACGCCTTGAATGGCGACCAGGTCGCCGGCGCGCGCACCGCTGTTGCGGAGCGAATTGAAGGTGGTGACGCCGGCGCAGAGCAGCGGCGCCGCCTCGGCGCTTTTTAGATCGTCCGGAATATGCGCCAAGGCGTTCACATCGGCGGTCATATATTCCGCGTAGCCGCCATCGCGGCTGATCGCGGTAATTACGCCATTCTCGCAATTGACGAAATCGCCGCCGCGGCACGGCGTGCAGTGAAAACAATGGCCGCCATGCCAGCCGACGCCGACCCGCGCACCGACTTGCCAACGCTGAACGCCTGCGCCGAGCTTGTCGATCCGCCCAGCCACCTCATGCCCAGGGATGCGCGGATAATCGATATTCGGAAAAACGCCTTCCTTAACAAATACATCGCTATGGCAAACGCCACAGGCCTCGACCTTGATGCGGACTTCGCCGGCACCGGGTTCCGGTACTTCGCGTTCGACCAGTTCAAAATCCGCGCCTGGCGCGCCTATCTCAATCGCTTTCATTTTTGCCATAGCGGTCTTTCTCTCCCAAGCTGATGTGTGGATTTAACTCAGTTTAGCCTGCCCGCTCAGAGCGTGCGACGGGTTTGGCAAGGGCAAGGTCTAGCGTTATGTAGCGATTGCCAGCGTTCGTCTCTCCTGTCAGAGCCAAACCATGTCCCAGACCGCGTCCAGGCGCATCGGCTTCTTCTTTCTCAACCTCGGCCACGGCTATGACCATCTCTTTATGATGTTGTATCCGACGGTGGTGTTGGGGCTGGAGATCCAGTTCGACCGGCCATATAGCGAAATGCTGACGCTCTCCTTGCCGGGCTTTATTGCGTTTGCCGCCGGCACGCTGCCAGCCGGTTGGCTTGGTAATCGCTGGAGCCGATCCGGCATGATTGCGGTGTTTTTCCTCGGTATCGGCGCCTCGTCGATCGTCACCAGTTTCGCCCATACACCGGTGGAAATCGCCGGCGGGCTCACCCTGATCGGTCTGTTCGCCTCGATTTATCACCCGGTCGCCATTTTGATGATGGTGGACGGGCGCGAGAAGGTCGGCAAGGTGCTCGGCATCAATGGGGTGTATGGCAATCTCGGTTTTGCCATCGCGCCGCTCGCCGCCGCCGGCCTGATGCAGGTGATCGACTGGCAGGCGGCGTTCCTGCTGCCCGGCATCGCCGCCACCGTCACAGGTTTTGCTTATGTCATCTATTTGCGCGTGACTCCGGCCACCGAGCGGCCGACGGCGCGGGCGAAGCGCGCCGCCACGGCTGCGGCAGCCGCCGAAACCGGTGGCGCCGCCCGTCCGGTTATCGACAAGCTTGTCATGCGGCGGGTCTTCGGCGTTGTCGGAGTTATGACCGAATCTGGTGTTTGAACATTTGAAAAGAAGCGGCGTATCAGGTTGATTTGTTGTTGCGAGACATCAAAACCAACCAAAGGAGATGCGCCACTATGACGAAGAATAACGTTTTAGAATTTGCGGGTCGAGATGCAATTTCCGATCCCCTGACGGCTTTGTTGAGATCAGGTGCGCAGCAGTTGATCAATCAAGCGGTGGAAGCAGAATTTCAGGAATTGCTGAGCCAGCATTTAGGCCGACGCACCGAGGACGGCAATGCCGTTGTGGTTCGCAATGGTCATTTGCCGGAGCGCGAACTGCAGACAGGATTGGGGCCGGTGACGGTCAAGATTCCAAAAGTTCGCTCAAAGACCGGGGCGCCCGTGACGTTCCGATCAGCCCTTGTTCCGCCCTATGTCCGCAAGACGAAGTCTCTGGAGGCGACATTACCATGGCTGTATCTAAAACCATGGCTGTATCTAAAAGGCGTATCAAGTGGTGAGATGGACGAAGCCTTGAAAGTATTGATTGGCTCTGAAGCTCAAGGTTTGTCGGCCAGCACGGTATCGCGCCTGAAGCAGATATGGGGGCAAGAGTATCGGATTTGGTGTAACGGTCCTCTGGATAAAGACCGTTGGGTCTACGTGTGGGCCGATGGTGTTTATAGCGGGTTGCGGGGCGAGCAGATGAAGCTGTGTGCCCTGGTGGTCATTGGCGTGAATGAACGTGGAGAGAAGCACTTTCTGACCATTGAAGACGGTGTGCGGGAATCGACGCAAAGCTGGCGGGAAGTGTTGTTGAAGCTGAAGTCACGCGGGATGAACAGAGGTGGATCGATTTGTTTGAACAGTTTGGGTGAGTTTTATAAGTGGCTCTCGACCCTTTTTATGCCGCCGCCGGAATTGGCTGCAGCGTATTGAAGTAAGCCTGATCCGGCGTTCGACGGTCAAGCGATGAATGTGGTCGTTTGCTGTTGTAGAAAGTCAGGTATTTTCCGATAGCCGCACGCGCCTCTGGCACATCAGCGTATGCGTGCAGATAGACCTCTTCATATTTGATGGTCCGCCATAGGCGCTCGACGAAGACATTGTCTCGCCAGGCTCCGTCTCGCCAGGCTCCCTTTCCGTCCATGCTGATGCAGATTTTTGCATCCTTCAGGGTTTTAATGAAGTCGACGGATGTGAATTGGGAGCCCTGATCGGTGTTGAAGATATCGGGCTTGTCGTGCCTGGCAAGTGCTTCCTCCACTGCTTCGATACAGAACGCCGTTTCCAACGTGATTGACAGACGCCACGACAGAACCCGTCGCGTGAACCAGTCAACCACTGCCGCCAGATAGACAAAACCCCGCGCCATCGGAATGTAGGTAATGTCCATCGCCCAGACCTGATTAGGCCGTGTGACGGGCAGCGTGCGCAGAAGATACGGATAAATCTTATGACCCGGTGCTGGCTTCGAGGTGTTCGGGCGACGGTAAACCGCCTCAATACCCATGCGTTTCATCAGATTGCGGACGCGCAAGCGTCCTACCTGATAACCCTCGCCCAGTGTCAACGGCGGAGCAAAACTAGACCAGCAGGGCGGAGTAAAAGTAGTCCACTT
>JAQBTG010000050.1 GCA_027624955.1 Pseudomonadota bacterium | reverse complement strand
GTGGTGGGCCCGCACGGCGCCAACAAGGGGGCGCTTTTTGATCTGCTCCCCCGCCATTACAAACTACCGCAGGCGGTTCTCTCAAGCGCTCAAGATTTTATGTCCGAAATCGTGCTGCCGACGGTCGAACGTCGCCTCGAAGTAGAGAAACATACGTTTGTTAACCCTGTACGCTATCCCGATTCTGCAGCGTTGCTCGACTATTGGCGGGCTTCAACATTTTATGAACCGGCCTGGGAACAATCAGTCGCAAATGACATTGATGTCCATTTCTCAACTCACGGCAGCTTTGTTCTCGAAAAGCACGTCATGGCGGCGCTTGGCCGGAATGTGAGAATGTCATGAATGTGCTGGTCGTCGCTGCGCATCCGGACGACGAGATTTTAGGATGTGGGGCGACTGTTGCACGCCACGCGGCGCAGGGTTGCCGGGTCGAGACGTTGATCCTGGCAGAAGGTGCAACCGCGCGTGATGATGTGCGTGACTCTAATTCCCGTCATGCCGACATCAAGAATCTACGCGAAAGTGCGCGCCTTGCCGCGGAAATATTGGGCGCCGCGCGGCCCCGTTTCGGTGGCTTGCCTGACAATCGCCTCGATGGTCTCGATCGTCTCGATATTATCAAAATGATCGAAGCGGTGATCGCTGAAGTGCGTCCTGAAATTGTTTATACACACCATTCGGGAGACCTCAACGTGGATCATCGAATTGCCGCCGAAGCCGTCGCGACGGCTTGCCGGCCGCTTCCCGATGTACCGTTGCGCGCGATCTATGCTTTCGAAACAGTTTCAAGCAGCGAATGGGGCCCTTCCGCGGGCTTCGCCGAATTCAAACCGACGCGATTCGTTGACGTAACGGACTATCTTCAAAGCAAGCGTCGCGCCCTCGCCTGTTACGATTCCGAAATTTGTTCCTTTCCCCACGCGCGCTCTATCGAGAACATTGAGGCACTGGCGCGTTGGCGCGGTGCAAGCGTCGGGTTCGAGGCGGCCGAGGCGTTCCAGGTCATACGGGAATTGGTACCGGCATGCGCCAACGATTCATCAGGAGAAATGCAATGACTGATCATACAATTACGATTGGCGGGAGAACAATTGGTGCCGGTCATCCGCCATACATTGTGGCCGAGCTATCCGGCAACCACAACGGTGACCTTGGGCGCGCATTGGCGCTCATGGAGGCGGTGGCAGAAGCCGGCGCGGACGCCTGTAAACTGCAGACCTACACCGCCGACACCATCACGATCGCACATGATGGCCCGGGTTTTACAATCCAAGGCGGGTTGTGGGATGGCCGAACGCTTCATGAGCTGTATCAGGAAGCTTATACACCTTGGGAATGGCATGCGGAGTTGTTCGCTAAGGCCGACGATCTGGGCATCACTATTTTCTCAAGTCCATTTGATCCAACTGCGGTTGATTTTCTTGAGCAACTCGAGGCTCCGGCGTACAAGGTTGCTTCTTTTGAAATCGTCGACTTGCCTTTGATAGAACGCATGGCAGCGACCGGTAAACCGCTCATAATCTCGACCGGCATGGCGAGCAATGTGGAGATTGGCGAAGCGGTAGAGGCTGCGCGCAATGCGGGCTGCAAAGAAATCGCCCTCTTGCATTGCACCAGCGGCTATCCAACCCCGCCGGAGGATTCAAACTTGTCGGCACTCGCCGATCTTGGCGATTTTAATTTGGTGACCGGTCTCTCAGATCACACGCTGGGCATCGCGGTGCCAATTGCCGCTGTTGCACTTGGTGCCACGATAATCGAAAAACATGTCACGCTGCGGCGTTCTGACGGTGGCTTGGATGCCACCTTCTCGCTCGAGCCTGAGGAATTGGCCGAGATGGCTAAATCCTGCGTGACGGCTTGGAAGGCAATAGGCCGCCGCGATTACGTGCGCGCACCCAGCGAGGCCGGGAATGTTGGCCTTCGCCGCTCTCTCTATGTGGTTGCTGATATCAAAGCGGGAGAAGTATTTACGAAGGAGAATATTCGCTCTATTCGACCCGGCCACGGTTTGCCGCCCAAACATCTGCCCGAAATTCTCGGGCGACGCGCCGGCGCCGATATTTCCCGGGGTACACCGCTTGATTGGCCTACAATTGAATAGTAGCAGTCTCAGACACGTGGTGCGATGACAGATTTCCACCAAGTTAATATGTCCGGTGCTCCGGCGCGCGTATTGCCAACGGATGCGGTAAGAGAAGTTCCTTTCGATTTTGGTGCCACTGAAAATTGCGTGGGATGGAGGGAGAATCTTGCCTGGCCTATGACCTACGCAGAGGCATTTGGGATCGTACGGGGTGTCGTGCGGCGATTGCTCAGTTTTACTTGCAGCATTCAGGATGAGAGATTGCGCCGGATTGCTGTTTTAGGATCAGGCAGGATCGTCGCGCTGGCCATCGCACACACTGAAACGGCCTTTTGTCTGCAACGCGAGAAGGCCGCTAGCCTTCGCCTAGTGGGGGGGACGCCAAATTTAGCCTGGCTTCGAGGCGAATCTTTGGAAAGCCCTTCCAATCCCAGTGAATTCACCGCCTTTAAACCGATCGCGGAGCCCCGATGGATTGCCGCTCGCAGATTTGCGCGTACTGCCGGCTGGACGCCTTTTCATCGCCTTCCGAGCGCGTTGTTTTCGCCACAGACTGTTGCCGTTTCTCACAATGTCACTTTGCGAGACGCTGCGCGTCGAGAAGGGCGTGCGATTGGTTTCCACCATGCGGAGTCGTTATTGGCAAAAGCGCGTGTAAAAGGCGCTCGTTCGAACGGCGCTTCTGGCGAGGTTCGAGAACTTGCAATGGCGTTGGCGAGGACGCTTTCGGCTGCGCCCGAGCTTGAGCCGGAATACCCACCGCGCGTACGGGCGCTGATAGAATCGAGCGCGGTTGACGAGTTTAACAGGGCAGCAGCCGACCTTTCAGGTCTCGCGAATATGCCTCGCCTTCCGTTGGAATTGTGGTCAGGTTCGGGCGGCTATTATCCCGCGCGCGCTCTTGGGCTCGAAGTCCAACGCCGTGGTGGGCGGGTTGTACGCTTCGCCCATGGTTGGTTTGCCGGCATGACCTCAGTTCCCGAGCCGATTGCCTTCTCTGAGCTTGCCAGCAGCGACGTCTACGTTCTGGAAACTCCCGATGCAGCAGCGAATTTCAAAGCCACAGGCGCGGCGGAGCTGGTCGTACAGGCAAATTCAGTCGAGATCATTGGTCACAGGGGTGCTTCGACACTTGCGCAATTGCCGCTCGATTCTCGGCGCCCCGAACCAGTGCGGCGGCGCGTCGTCTATGCACCGACTATATTACGCGGCAATCGCCAATTGATGCCGCCATTGCTACCTGACCCAATTTATCTCGATTGGCAGTTTCGGCTCGTTGAAGCGCTTTCCAAAATGTCCATTGACTTGATATGCAAGCCCCATCCGGAAGGCCTTTTCCGTGGACAAATCCATCCTCTGGCGGCGCACGCACCAACAAGCGCACGTCCGTTTGAAGCGCATATGGCTGAGGCAGACGTTTTCCTATTCGACTACGGCCAGTCGACGACATTTGCCGAGGCACTGTGCAGCGACCGGCCTGTGGTGCTCATAGATATGGGCAACCCCACTTTTAACGATGACGTGCGGGTTATGATCGAGCGCCGTTGCCGCGTGGTAAACGCACACTTTGACGCACGATGTCGACCCAATGTGGACGTAGAAGAATTGGCCCACGCGCTCTGTACCGGTCCGGCGCGCGCCGATCCAACAGAGTTTCGGGGTTTGCTCATGGGCGGAAGTAACACCCTGTGACACGCGCCGTTGGGATGGGCCTATCGCAGCCCAGGCGCAACGGTTCCATCCGCGCGCGTTTATACAAATATTCATTTGTTGCAGATAGGCCGGCGCACAAATTTAGATTGGGTATGGATCATCAGTTCTGAATTCACTCTTTCTGGATATTTTGAATTGATTACAGCCGTACTGGCGCGCGGTTACAAAATCAAGAATTTTACCGAAGTCGAAGCTAAACAGCCCCATCTAATACTTCGCCACGATATAGATCAGTGTCTCGACACAGCTGCCCGCCTCGCGGAACTTGAAGCTGAACAAGGGTGGTGCGCCAGCTATTTCGTCTTAATGCGGAGCGAAATGTACAACCCATTTAGTCCCTCTGCCGCTCGTGCGCTTGAGGCGATTTCTGCCGGTGGTCATGAAATCGGCCTGCATTTGGACGCCGCAATATACGGCAACGATGCCGAGGCTCTCGAGAAAGCGGCCGGGCGCGAATGCGCGATGTTGGAATCGATTGCCGGGCGACATGTCAGGATGATCAGTTTCCACCGCCCTGCCCAGCATTTGCAACCGTATGATCACATTATTGCGGGCCGTATCAACACCTATGAATCACGATTTTTTAATGAGATCGGATATTGCTCGGACTCGCGCGGCGGCTGGCACCACGGCCACCCGCTGGATCATGATTCGCTCAACAAAGGTCATGCTCTACAGCTTCTCACTCACGCCATTTGGTGGATAGGCGCGCACGCAACCGCACAAGAAAAATTGACCGCCTACCTTGATGGCCGCATTGCCGTATTGGAATCCGAATTGGCGGAACATTGCGCCGTCTATACGCCTCGTCAAAGCAAAGCTAGAACATGAGCAACGCGAACCAGAAAATTGGATTGATCGGTACCGGTTATTGGGGCAAGAACCTGTTGCGCAATTTTGACGCCTTAAATGCGTTGGCGGGTTTCTTTGACATATCATCTGAAAGCCGGGCGCACTACGCGGCCCAATTTCCCAACGCTAGGGAATTCGAAAATCTGGATGCGATGTTGGCTGATGAAACCATACCGGCTGTCGCTATCGCCACACCGGCGGTGACTCATGGAAGTATGGTGGAAAGAGCACTTCAGGCCGGCAAACATGTATTTGTCGAAAAGCCGCTTTGCCTCGACGTGGCTGAAGCCGAACAGCTCAAAAAATTGGCCGATGAAAAGGGGCTGGTTCTCATGGTGGGGCACCTTCTGCTCTATCATCCCGCCTTCCTGGCGTTGTTTGAGATTGTGAAAAGCGGGCGAATGGGCAAGCTACGCTATATCTATTCCAACCGTTTGAGTCTTGGCAAAATTCGGCGTGAGGAAAACGCGCTGTGGTCTTTTGCGCCGCATGACATTTCAATGATACTGCAGTTGGCCGATGATATGCCGCGCCGCGTCGTTGCCACTGGTGCTCAGTTCCTGACTGACGGTGTTGCCGACACCACGCTTTCCCATCTCGTTTTCAACGACAATCTCCAGGCGCACATCTACGTATCTTGGCTCCACCCGTTCAAGGAGCAGAAGCTGGTCGTGGTGGGAGATAAGGCGATGGTTGTTTTCGATGACACCAAGGACCCGGCGGAAAAAATATTGCTGTATCGCCATGAAGTTGGTTGGGAAGGAGATATTCCGATTGTTTCCAAGGCCGCACCCGAACCAATATTTTTTGCCGAAAGCGAGCCGCTGCGCAATGAATGTCAGGCGTTTCTTGATGCCGTCAGCGGCACGTCGCGCCCACCCTCGGATGCGGCGGAAGGCATTCGAGTTCTGAGAGTGTTGGATGCCTGCCAACAATCGATACTGCAGGGCCAGGCCGTGGATTTGGCGCCGCTATGACGCGCGCAGCATATGTCCACCCAACTGCCGTCGTTGACGAAGGAGCGGCCCTTGGCGCGGGTTGCAAGGTCTGGCATTTTTCCCATGTGCTTTCCGGAAGCCGCATCGGTGAGAATTGCATATTTGGCCAAAACGTGATGGTCGGACCGGATGTCATTATTGGTTCGGGCTGCAAAGTTCAAAACAATGTATCGATCTACAAAGGTGTCACTCTTGAGAACGATGTATTTTGTGGTCCCTCGTGTGTGTTCACCAATGTTCTGACGCCTCGCGCCTTCGTTGAGAGAAGGGACGAGTTCCTCCCCATCCTGGTGAAAAGGGGCGCGACCATTGGCGCCAATGCGGTGATTGTTTGCGGTGTAAGCATCGGCGAATTCGCCATGATCGGTGCCGGTGCGGTGGTCACCAGGAATGTTCTCCCGCATGCGCTTGTACTTGGCAATCCGGCGCGGCAAACGGGTTGGGTTTCGCGGACGGGCGACGTTCTGAGAAGCGATTTGGTCTGCCCACGCAGTGGCGAACAATATGAAGAAACGAACGGCCTACTTATTCTCAAAGGATAAATATAGTGAGCATCTTCCCTTTCAAAGGATAAATATAGTGAGCATCCCTTTTATTGATTTGAAGGCCCAATATGTGCGCCTCAAGCCGGAAATTGATGCCGGCATAGAACGCGTGCTTGAGCATGGCCGCTTTATTCTCGGGCCCGAAGTCGCTGAGTTTGAAGTGGCGCTGGCGGCGCATGTTGGTGTGGCGCATGTGGTGAGCTGCGCGAACGGCACCGACGCGCTTACTCTGGCGTTGATGGGCGAGAATATTGGCCCGGGCGATGCGGTGTTTGTTCCCGGCTTCACATTTACCGCGACCGCCGAGACGGTACTGATGGTTGGCGCCGAGCCGGTATTCGTCGATGTGGACAGCGAGAAATTTTTAATCGACGGTACCGACCTGGAACGCAAGATTGCTGCCGTGAAGGCATCCGGAAGCCTAGTGCCGCGCGCCGTCATTCCGGTCGATCTCTTTGGATTGCCGGCGGATTACGAAGTGCTTGGCCAAATAGCCGCTACGCATGACCTCTTTCTACTCGCCGATGCCGCGCAAAGCATGGGCGCGCAGTTTCGTGGCCGCGCCGTGGGTGCCTTGGCGCCGGCCACCGTCAGTAGCTTTTTCCCGTCCAAGCCACTCGGTTGCTATGGCGATGGCGGCGCGCTCCTTACCGATGACGCGGCGCGGGCTGCGTTGTGGCGCTCGCTGCGCGGGCATGGCACAGGCGATGCCAAGTATGATGTCGTGCGCGTTGGCATGAATTCGCGGCTGGATACGATTCAGGCCGCCGTGTTGCTGGCCAAGTTGCCGGGTTTTACGGCCGAGATCGAAGCGCGTGAAAGGGTGGCAAAATTTTACGATCAGCATTTGCCTGAGGCGGTGACGCGGCCCGGGCGTATGCCGGGCAGTGACAGTGCCTGGGCGCAATATACTATTCAGGTGGCGGATCGATCAGCCCTGGCGGCGGCACTCAAGGAGGATGGAATCCCGACCGCAATTTACTATCCACTTCCCATGCATTTGCAAACCGCATATCAGCGCTATGGTGACGGCGTGGGGTCCCTGCCGGTGAGCGAAAATTTGGCCAAGCATGTTCTCAGTTTGCCCGTGCACCCGGATATGGAGGAAGCCACCTGCGGGCGTATTTGTCAGGCAATTCAGAGTCATTTTAAGTCAAATGATGGTTGACGAATCACCCATCTCCAGCCGCGCACTTGACGATGGTATGATCTGTGATGGTAGAACCGTCAAAATGCCGGTTGCGGAAGTGCTGTTTACGACCGAGCGGGGATGGCGCCATTGTCAGTCCGAAGGGTTAGAATTGTGGATCAAGGGATGGCCCGAAGGTCTCTCCGACGAGGCTCTGCTCGCGCTCCGGCAAGGCTGGAACAATGCACCTTCTGATAAAGAATTAAAGCACTGGCTTGCAAGCATTCACGGACATTTCGCGTTCGTCATGAAGGGACGGGGCTGGGTGGTGGCGGCGGTCGATCGTATCCGTTCGATCCCACTGGTCTGGGCCTTTGACGGAGCGTGCCTACTTCTTTCTCAGGAAGGCACCCCTCTCGTCCATCGCCTCAAGCTTGGACCCGCCGATTGCGACCATGATGCCATTCTTGCGGTTGCGCTCGCCGGATTTACCATTGGCAACGCTACGGTCTTCAAAGACGTGCGCCAGCTTGGTCCGGGGCAATTTTTGCTGCTCACCACGTCAACGGCAACGCCAAAAATTGATCGCTACCATCGCTTCACACCGTGGTGCCCAGTAGAGCAGGACGGGGTGCGTCTTCGCCGTCGTTTGTCCGAAGTTACTCTTGCCCTTCTAGAGCAACTCGTTGGCGAAGCGGCAGGCCGCCCAATCGCAGTGCCGCTCAGTGCCGGTCGGGATTCGCGGCTCATCGTGAGCGGCCTGGTTTATCTTGGACACAAAAATATCATCACTTTTGCCTATGGTTTGCCGGGCAATCATGAGGCCAAGGCGAGCAAATATATTGCTGAGCGACTCGGATTGCCCTGGTGTTTCGTGCCCTATTCGCACAGCAAGATGTCGCGTGTTTTTCGCAGCCCAGAGCATCTCGCCTATGTGGCTTCCGCCGATAGTCTTACAGGGGTTCATTTCCCGCAGGAGTATTTGGCTCTGCGCTCCCTAAAAAATTCCGGCTACCTGCCGGGCGACGCATTGCTGGTAAATGGACAGAGTGGTGATTTTATAACGGGCAACCATATACCTGCGGCTCTATGCGAAATCGATCATCGCCTCGACGCGACCGCGCGGCGTCAAAGGGTCATAAATGATTTGATTGCCAGACACTACAAACAGTGGAGATTCATTGCGACCGAGGAAAACTTGGCGCGAATTGAGATGAGACTCTCGGATGAAATTGACGCGATGGGCGGTATGCCGGAACACCCGTCAGGTGATCATGGCGTTTATGAGTGGTGTGAGTTTCAAGATCGCCAAAGCAAATATGTGGTCAACGGACAAAGAATCTACGATTTTTTGGGCTTTGATTGGCGTCTACCCTTGTGGGGCGATGCTTATCTGGATTTCTGGCAGACCGTGCCGCTTGAGGCGAAGGCAGGACAGAAATTATACAGCGACATGCTGACAGTTGAGAATTGGGGCGGCGTTTGGACTGATATCCCGCTCAACGTCAAGGCAATCCGGCCGAACTGGATCAGACCCATTCGACTGGCGGCGAAAGCTATTCATGCCCCATTGGGGCAGGCCAGTTGGCATGAGTTTCAAAAACGCTATCTGTATTATTGGATGGATAATCTTGCAGGTTACGCATTGCTGCCGTGGCGGCGTGTGGCAGCTGATGGCAGAGGTCATGTCTCGGGCTTGTCATGGCACATTGAGGCCTATCTTGCGGCAAAGCGACACACCCTTGAAAGTGTGTCGGCGTGGACCGACCCCAGGTAACGTAGACGATGCATGTCCCCCACCTTGCCCTTCGCACGATACTTTCATGGCTCTTGCCGCCCGTTCTTTTGCGCTTAATGCCGGCAAAGTTACAAACCCGAATTTGGCACAAAGTGCATGGGGTGTTGCTAAATCGTGCAAAACGACCGCGCGTTCTGCGGGAATATATTCTGTGCAATATTATCCTGAATATGGTGCCGCGTTTGCGTGAGCCGGCATCTATTCTCGAATTCGGCTGCTCCAGTGGAGCGCTTACGCAGCGCCTCCTACATTTCGTCGATGTTGCCCAAAATGCCGATATGTGGACGATGAAACGGCGGCGCAAATCTGCGAAGCGGTTCTCACCAGTCTCTGACGGAATGTTATTACGGCGCCCATGATTATTGCCATCCACCAGTCTAACTATGCGCCGTGGCTGAGAAATTTCACAAAATGGCGCAGAACAACACGTTCGTTTTTCTCGTTGCCGGTCAGCGAGGAGTTCAGCCGCCGCATCCTCAGCCTGCCGATGCACGCCTACATCAGCAGGCCGCGGCCGAGCGGATATGTGGGGCGGTGAAGGCGGTAGCGGTATCGCCAAGACGAGCAGCCCGAGGCCCGAAATCGCCTACTGGAGACTACGCTTATCAATGCGAAAAAGGTGACCGTGGACCACCACCGTGAGGTTATCGTATTCCCCGCCGTCAAAAGCAAAGTAGCGACGCTCGAATTCCTCGCGGCCGATAGTGGGAGATATCCGGCACATTTCCAGAAATTCTTTACGTGTCCAAGTGTGCTCGCTCCATTCGATGCCGGCCGCCGGAATGTGTTCCCGCCGCAAAATTCGTGGCATGAGCGCGCCGTACAGGCTAAAGGCAGCTTCTACAGCGGCTTCGCGGAGCGCCTGCGGCGGGGTACTCGGCGCGACCTCGAACCATTCGACACCGATGATGCGACCGGAATCGACCCGCTCTGCCACCTCGTGCGCCGTGGCGCCGTACCGCTTCGCGGTGAAGTAAACAGCAAAATGATGCGAATCTCGCCCAGGGTATTCCGGCGACGCGGCATGGAAGTTGTAGGCGGGCCCCTTGAGGCACGATAACACGGTTTTCGGAATAATGACGCCGGTGCTGAAGCACACGAGCAGGGTGTCTGGCGTGACCCTGTCCTGCAAAGTTTCGATGACCCCCTTTCGCCCGGTTAGTACGATGAGGTCGGCAGTAGGTACAGTGGCCCGTATAATCGGCCTTAGCCGATCCACGCTTGCATCGTTGGTAACAAGGATTATGGGACCGCTCATACCCAGTAGATTCTACATTCGTGACCATGATAGTCAAGAAATTGCCCCGGTGCTGCCGACTCCTCTGAAGGCATATTTAAAATTGACCTTAATGCCGCTCCGCCGCTTTCTGCTCAAGAATATTTTACAATAATCAGGGAGTCCCACTTGCCATGACACGTGATGATATCGATAATGCGGTCAAGGATATATTCGGCGATTTGTTTGACGTGCCACCTGCTTCGATAACGCCCCAAACCAGCCCTGATACGCTGCTCGAATGGGATTCCCTTGCGCATGTGCGTTTAATCGCCGCATTCGAAGAAAAATTCGACGTGATAATCTCTGCCGACAATCAAGTTGAAATGCTGAATGTTGAACTGATCGGCGATGTCCTTAATGATCTGAAGAATCAGGGAGCATAGGCCGGCGCTCCAAGTTGCGGGAAAGGCCAAAGATAAAAATGCAACGCGCTACCGCGCATCAAGTAAATTTTCTTCCGTGGCCTGGGTTTTGGCATAAGCTGGTTTCGGCGGATGTGTTCGTTGCCTGCGTTGGATTTAAATATACACCGCGTGGATATGAGAACCGGGTTCGTATGAGAGACACGGGCGATTGGGCGACCGTGCCCGTACGCAGGACGCGAGGACGGAGCTACGACGTAGAAATTGCTGACCGCTTTGCTGTTGCTCAGATTGCCCGGCGTATCGACCATTGGTCACGCCAGCGCAGCTATCGCCACCGTGACCGGCTCGAACCCGTGATCGATTATCTTCGGAACAGTTCCGAAACTCATTTGTATCGCCTCAATTTACGGCTTATTGAAATTGTGCTCGATATTCTCGGGCATCGGGATACGGAGATTCGGCTCGACCTTACCGACCGCACCGGCGTGCCCATTGAAAATTCCATTGCTGATATTGTGACAGGCAATGGTGAGATTTATCTTAGCGGATCAAGCGGACCGGAATATGCGAACCGAAATGCAATGGTGGGCATACAGGAGGTCTATGTTCAGGATTTGCCGAGTGGGATAGCGTCCGAATCCGTTCTTCATCTGATTGCTGAATGCGATGATCCTCTGAGTAAAATCCGGGAACTTGGACATTGGCGCATTTGGTGCGGGAAGGATGTGGCATGAGGCGGCTCGTGGTCCGTCAAGCGGCGGATTTCAATCGTGACGGTTTTGTCGTCGTGGACGGTCTTTTTCATCCCGGCGAGGTTGAGGCCTTCCGCAAGGCGGTAAAGCGAGTTATCCAGCACTTTCTTTCGCGAACCAAAAATAGCTCATTGGAAGCTCTCAAGGAAGTTCAATCGGATGAGGCGTTAGACCTGGGAATAATTCGGCTCGCCGAATTTGATCGCCCGGCATTTGATGCTGTATACGATACGATATGGCAAATGCCTGAATTTCTTCGGCTCGTATCCAAACCGGTTATTCAACGTATAGCCAATCAGTTGATGTCGCGTGGCTCGGCGGCGCCCGTTTACAGCTTCATTAATCGCTGCCGAATAACGTTACCAGGCGATGCCCGTTCTCAAACCGGTTGGCATCGGGAGATATTTCAAACGGTTCCCCAATCAAATTTCGTTCAGATTTGGGCGCCAATGATTCACGATGCAACAATCGATATGGGCCCTGTGATCCTTTGCACGGGCAGTCACAATAAGCTGATGCCAAAACCTGAGTGGCGTGAAAATACAAATGGCGTGAGCAAGGTGATGTTTGATTCGACTATCGCTGACCGCTTTGATCAAATTCCCATGACGTTGCGATTGGGCCAAGCTGTCTTCTTTTCGGGCACCTTGCTGCACGGCTCAAGGCCCAATCTGTCAGCCAAGGTACGCTACGCCATGGTAGGACTCTTCCATGATGTCGAAGATCCTCATTTCTTGCCTCCGAAATGGAAATTTTCCTTTCGGGGCTGCACGCCTCGGGATTGGTTCGATAGCTTGCCTGATAATAATTAGTTCCGGGATTTAATTTTCATGGACACCCGGAAAAGCCGGCCCTTGCGCGTGCTTTGTATCGATCATGAAGGGGGCTATGGCGGTTCTTCCCGCAGCTTGTATCAAATGATTGAGGCAATGGACCGCTCAAACATGACCCTAATGGTCTGGTGCGGCCGGCTGGGACCGATTCAGGAACGCTATGCTCGCTTGGGAATATCAGTCCGCGTTATTGACAGCCTCCCCTCCGCGACAACGCTGCATCGTTTGTCCCGCACGCTTCTGGGATTTTCACGTTGTATTTTTCAATTGGCGCTCAATAAGAAACTACGCGCAGAATTGCGTGAATTTGAGGGTTACGACGTAATTCACTTTAACCACCCAAATCTTTTCTTGTTAGCAGCGTGGATCAGGCACCAAACCGCCGCAGCCCAAATACTTCACGTTCGAACCGTGTCTGAGAATCTGTATGAAGGAACGCCCGAATTTTGGCTTGCAAGGGCCATAAATAAGCGAACTTGCCGCTGGTTGGCACGCTGGCAAACTCGTTGCCTTTCAATATCGATCGACCAATTCGTGTTTATTACCAGTAACGAGCAGGACGCATTTTCTCGATTGGGCGGTCGTGCGGACGGCCCGGTTATCCACAATATTTCCGTACCGCTGACCACTGATCCGCTGCCTATTCCGCGCATCCCAGCGAATGGTCAGCTAATAGTTGCGTGTTTGGAGAATTACCGTTGGAGCCGTGGCACTGACCGCCTGGTTGAGATTGCTGATTGCCTGAACGCCCGAGGTCGTGACGATATTCTGTTTGTCGTCGCTGGTGACATGGCCTTCCCGCGGGCTCAACGCCGTGGACACGGCGTCGGGTGGGCTGGCTGTAAAGATTTGATCGAGTATGTCCAACGGGCCGGGCTCGAGCACTATTTCCTTTTCCTCGGTCACGTGGCCGAACCTGAAAACGTGCTGGCGGCCGCCGACTTGCTAATCAGTGTGCCGCGCCGCGCCGGGCCTTGGGGCCGCAACATTATAGAGGCCATGGCAATGGGCCGGCCCGTTCTAGCATTGGGCACTTGGGATGGATTTATCCGCTCTAATGAGAACGGCCTGCTTCACGAAAAATTTGATGCGGCCCTTATTGCCGAATCTCTTTGTATATTGGCTGATGACCGTGCCCGTCTCGGCACGTTAGCGACGGCGGCGCGCCACCACATTGAGAGTTGCTGCGACGGTCCCACCAATGCCAAGCAATTGGTGGCGCTCTGGCGGAAGGCAGCTAACAAAAATTGTAACACTGAACCTGATGTGAATTCTGCGTCAGAAAAATGGCCTCATCCGGCCGGCATTCGAACCGACCTCGAAGGCTAACGGAATGCTGCGCATATCGGCCGTAGCGTCGGCAAACAGTTGGCCATGGCAACGCAGTTGCAAAAAGAACCATCATAGGTGCGCCAACGCTTCAGCGCAGATTGGCTAGAGGTGAATTCGCCCATAGCTTTTGTCTTGCCGTCTTTCGCCGGCGGTGGCGCGGAGCGGGTTATGCTGTGCTTGCTTGCTGGCATTGATCGATCGCGCCTTTCGCCGTCGCTCATCACGTTGAGTGGCGAGGGGCCACTTTCGAAATTGGTGCCTCCGGATGTGCCGCTTGTTGATTTGGCCCGCCCGCGTCTGCGCCATGCGGGGCCCGCGCTTGTCGGCACCATCCGCCAGATGCGCCCGCAGGCCGTGGTTTCCTCGCTCGGCTATGTTAATCTCGCCCTCCTGGCCGGCCGCCGCTTGCTGCCATCCGGCACGCGCATCATTGTGCGTGAAGCCAACATGCCGTCGCTGAGCCTGCCGGGCGGGCCCCGACCCGGCCTGATGCGCTGGCTTTACCGCCGCTATTATCCGCGCGCGGACGCGGTTGTTTGTACGTCGCATATGATGATGGAAGAGATGGCGCTCGACTTCGGTGTCGCGAGGGAGCGTCTGCACCTGCTGCCCAATCCGGTGGATGGCGCGGCTCTTCGAGCTGAAGCGACCGTCTCGACGGCGGCGGCGGCGACCTCGGTCCATTTCATTGCGGCAGGGCGCCTCGCCCGGCAGAAGGGATTTGATCGGCTGATCGAGATGTTTGCCGACCTGCCGGGAAATTGTCGTCTCACCATCCTCGGTGAAGGCCCCGAACGCTCAGCGCTACAGACAATGTGCGACCGGCTGGGTGGCCGTGTGCAATTGCCGGGTTTTGAAGATAATCCCTGGCCGCATTACGCGGCGGCGGATGCATTTCTCCTGCCATCTCGTTGGGAGGGCATGCCCAACGCCGCTTTGGAAGCCCTGGCGTGCGGCACGCCTGTGATCGCGACACTCGAATCCGGCGCTATCGGAGAGCTCGCCGTCACGGCGCCGCCGGGCGCCGTGACGGTGGCGCCCTGGGGATCGGAATTTGCCGCCGCCATGGCGGCGGTCAGAGCAGCAGCGTTTGACAAGAAGCCGAGGCCAAGCCTGCTGCCGCCTGGCCATGAACCCGCCGCGGTTGCCCGGCGTTTTGAAGAGATTGTACGGCGGATATGTTAGGCGTTGTTTTTGCGCGCGACCAGTACCAGTCCGGCTACCGCCAAATCCTCATCTGCCATGGCGTTGAATTTGTTTGAAAGGCGCGGTCGGATGGCGCGTACGCATTCAAGAGCACGGGTTTTGGCGTCTTCACCCAGCGCCGTCCAGGGCGCGGGATCGAGTTCTTCACTGCCTCCGGCGAGGCGGCTGATGGTCAATTCTCCTGTCAGACCGGAGCGCTCGAGCCAATCGCGATAATCATTGATGAGCACCCGGTTGGGCCGTCCCGCACCGCGCGTCATGCATCGATGTATGTCGTCCGACAGAGTAAGCAGTGTGAGCGGGTGATGGCCGGCAAACATGCCGTGGTCGCGCAGATCGATGCGATGGATCATAATGCCGCTCGGCTTGAGGCTCCGCGCCATGTCGTCAAGCGCTGCGAGCGGATCATAGAGGTGCTCCATCACCGCCCGGCTGAGGATGGCGTCGAACTCAAGGCCGCAATCGCGGAAGAACGTCTCCGCTGGCTGGCCAGCGTGATAAGTGAGATTTCGGATCGTCTCCTCGGCGGGCGATCCGCTGAATAAATGGCCGAGGTCATATTGTTCCGACAAAGCGCTATAGATGCGGCGCTGTGCGTCCGCGTCGCGCCGCGAAACCCAGCGGTCGATGGCATGGACGTGATCGGCGCCGTTGCCGAGGATACGAAGGGCGACGGCGAAACTGTCGCCCGGCCCGATCTCGGCGACGCTTCCGCGGAAGCGTTCGAGACCGCCATAGGAAATATAGTCGCCGTAAACCCGCTCGACATAGCTCAGCGAGGCAGCAATATCGAGCTTCGCATGCCGTGCGCCCGAACCGGTTTCCAGCCGGCCTGCCGCGAGGCGCCGCCGTGCCCGCCAATCGTCATAGAGATAATAGGCGCAAGCGAGCGCCACGCTGCGCTTGATAAGGGCGCGAAAATTCATGCCCATGCGATTTTTGACAACATGCAGTCCTCGATAATCTGAGATGACGGTAGCTGAACGTAGCGCCCGCGTCATGCATGTCATTACCGGGCTCGACACCGGCGGCGCGGAGACCCAATTGGCGCTTCTCGTCGGCGCGCGCAAAGCAGCCGGCGCCGAGGATGTTGTGGTCAGCTTGATACCCGGCGGGGCGCTGCGCGAGCGTTTGGAAAATGCCGGCGTGGCGGTGCATGATCTTGGCATGCGGCGCGGCCGTCCGACCCTCACCGGCCTGTTGCGTCTCAGGTCCCTCATCCGCCGGACCAAGCCGCAGATCATTCAAAGCTGGATGTATCATGCCGATCTAATTGCCGCCTTCGCCCTGCGTTTCTCCGGGCGCAGGAACACAACGCCGCTTATATGGGGGATTCGTTGCTCCGACATGAATCTCGCGGATTACGGCCGCAGCTTAAGATGGACGCTGCGTTTATGCGCGCGCTATTCGCATGTTCCCGATATAGTGGTGGCCAATTCCGAAGCCGGATTAAAGACGCATCTTGATTTGGGATATCGGCCCCGCCAGAATCGCGTCATCGACAACGGCATCGATACCGCGCGCTACCGCCCCGATGCGGCGTTGCGCGCGGAGGTTCGTGCCGAGCTGGAAATTGATCCCGGCGTGCCGCTGGTAGCGCATGTGGCGCGCGTCGATCCGATGAAGGACCATGACACCTTGCTCGCCGCCATGCGCGAAATACCGGATGTGAAATTGCTGCTTGTCGGCTTGGGCACGGAATCCTTGGCCTCGCGTCCGGGCTGGCACGGCCTCGGGCGGCGCGCCGATGTGCCCCGTCTGCTGAGCGCCTGCGACCTGATCGTCGCAAGCTCGGCTTACGGCGAAGGTTTCTCCAATGCGCTGGCCGAGGGCATGGCATCGGGCCTCCCCGCCATCGCCACCGATGTCGGCGATGCCGCGCGGATCATCGGCCAATCGGGGCGGATCGTGCCGCCGCGCGATGCCCAGGCGCTGGCCAAAGCCATTCATGAATTGGCGTTTGAGCCGCCGGACATTCATGCCGAGCGCTGCATACAGGCGCGCAGCTCGATCGAAAAACGCTTTTCCATGGCGGCAAACCTCGCGGCTTTCGAGCAGGTCTATGCGTCGCTGGTGTAAACAGGAGCGAGTCTAGGATCATGTGCGGGTTCGCTGGCCAAACCGCTTTTGGCGGCATCGACCGGGTCGCGCTGGCGCCGCGTATCGCGCGTGCGCTCGAGCGTCTTCGCCCGCGCGGTCCGGACAGCCAGCAAAGCTGGTTCGATTCGCGCTGCGCCCTGGCCAATACGCGACTTGCCATTCAGGACCTCAGCAGCGCCGCGTCCTTGCCGATGGAAGCGCAGGGTCTGGTCGTGGCTTACAATGGCGAGATTTATAATTTTCACGAATTGCGCGCCGAATTGACGGTGGCGGGTCATAGCTTTGTCACCGGTGGCGATACGGAAATCCTGCTCGCCGGTTGGCGGCAATGGGGCGAAGGCTTGTTGCCGCGCCTGGCCGGCATGTTCGCATTCGCGCTGTGGGACGCCGCGAAATCCGAATTGATCCTGGTGCGCGACCGCTTGGGCAAGAAGCCGTTGTTGTACAAGGCCGAAGCCGGGCGCTGCACGTTTGCTTCCGAATTGGCGGCGCTTGAGACCCTGCTGGAGAGCGCGCCGCCATTGGATCGACAGGCGCTCAGGATGCTGTTCACGCTGCGCTACGTGCCGGAGCCGCTGTCTATTGCCGCGGGCGTATGCAAATTGGCCGGCGGGTATTTGGCGCGGGTGACGGCGGCGGGTGTTGAGGTGCGGCGCTGGTACGATCCGCTGGTTGGGCGGCCACCGCTTTACACCGACCCGGCACAGGCCGAGAAGGATCTGGTGCAAATTTTCGATCAAGCTGTGCAGAGCCGCCTGATCGCCGATGTGCCGTTTGGTGTGTTTTTGTCGGGCGGCATCGACTCGGCGCTGGTGGCGGCGTCGATGGTGCGCGCCGGTGAGCGCGTGCGCAGTTTCACCGTCGGCTTTACCGATGCCGCGGACTATTACGAAGAGCGCCCCGCCGCCGAGCGCGTCGCGCGTCATCTCGGCACCGAGCATATGGCGATCGAAGTCTCGCCCAGCGACGCGCGCGCGGCGCTGGATGAGGTGTTTCTCGGCCTCGACGAGCCGTTCGCTGATTCTTCGGCCGTTCCGACTTTTCTGCTCGCCCGCGAAACCCGCCGCCATGTCACCGTGGCGCTTTCTGGCGACGGCGCCGATGAGGTGTTTGGCGGTTACCGCAAATATCAGGGCGAGCTGATGGCGGCACGTTATCGCGCTCTTCCAGCACTGCTACGGCGCGGCTTGATCGAGCCTTTGGCGGCTCTCTTGCCGGAGCGCAAGTCGAGCCCGCTGCTGGAACGCGCCAGGCGTCTTCGCCGTTTTGCGCAGCATGCCGGCAAGGATGCGGTGGGCCGGCAGGCCGGATGGATGCGTCTGATGGACGAAAGCGAATTGACGCGGCTGTTCGTGCAGTCAAACGGCGCAGCGGATTCAGAATCACCGGATTTAGAAACAATGGTGGCCGAGCTACGCCATGAAGCAGGCGACAGCGATGCGCTTAACGCGATGCTTCACGCCGATACCCGTTTGGGCCTACCCGGCGATATGCTGGTCAAGAGCGACCGCATGAGCATGGCCAACAGCCTGGAAGTGCGCTGCCCGTTTCTCGATCACCGCGTGGTGGAATGCGCGGCGGCTATGCCGGGCGATTTTAAACTGGCGCCGGGAGAGGGCAAGAGAGTGTTGCGCCGGGCGTTTGCCGATCGCTTGCCGAAAGAGGTGTTTGAGTTGCCGAAGAAGGGCTTTGAAATTCCTATCGCCGAATGGCTTACCGGCCCGCTCGACGAATTAACGCGGCGCAGCATCGATGCCGAGAGATTACGGCGCCAAGGAATTTTCCGGCCTGAGCAGCCGCGCCGTTGGTACGCCGATCTCAAGGCGGGCCGGCGCGATTCATCGGAGAAGCTGTGGACGCTGATCGCGTTTCAGGCCTGGTGCGAAAACTTCCGCCCCGACCTTGCCGCGTGATACCGTGATATTATGAAAATCTGTCAGCTCTGCGCCGTCGATTTCACGCTCTACCATTTTATTCTTCCCCTCATGCGGGCCGAGCAGGCGGCTGGGCATGAAGTCGTGGGTGTCTGTTCGGACGGTCCGTGGTTGGACAAGGTCGCGGCCGAGGGCCTGCGCACGGTGCCGCTTGCCATCGCGCGCAACCTCAACCCCCTGCGTCACTGGGTGAGCTATCGCCGCCTCTGCCGTCTGTTCCGCGACGAGCGTTTCGACATGGTGCATGTGCACACGCCGATCGCCGCGTTGTTGGGCCGTCTTGCGGCGCGCCGCGCGGGCGTTGGGCGCATCGTCTATACCGCGCACGGCTTTTATTTCCACGAGCACATGGCGCCGTGGAAGCGCGCGCTGTTCATCGCCCTAGAAAAATGGGGCGGGCGCCATACGAATATCCTCTTTACCCAGGCCGAAGAAGATGCCGAGAGCGCGCGTCGTCTCGGCCTCTGCCGCAACGGCGTGATCGAAGCCATCGGCAACGGCGTCGATCCAGCGCGCTTTGCACCGGCGGTGGACGGCGATGCGGCCCGGCGCAGCTTGCGCGCCGAGTTGGATACACCCGAGGATGCGGTCGTGGTCATGATGACCGGGCGCATGGTGGCGGAAAAAGGCTATCCCGAACTGTTCGCGGCGATGGCCGGCCAGGATGCTATTCTATGGGCCGCCGGCGAACGGCTGGCCAGCGATCATGCCGCTCAGGTGAGCCTCACGGCGCCGCCGCCCAATGTCCGTCTTCTTGGCCACCGCCAGGATGTGCCCGGTCTGCTACGCGCTGCCGACATCTTCACCCTGCCGTCGCACCGCGAAGGCATGCCGCGCTCGATCATCGAGGCGATGATGGTGGGCCTGCCGGTGATCGCCACCGATATCCGCGGTTCGCGCGAGGAAGTGGTAAGCGGCGAAACCGGTCTCCTGGTGCCGGTCGCCAACAAGGACGAATTGGCCGGCGCGATCCGCGAGCTTTCCGCCGATCCTGCGCTGCGGCAGCGAATGGGCGCTGCGGGACGGCGCCGCGCGCTCGAACTTTATGACGAATCCAAAGTCATCGCGCGCCAGATGAAACGGTTGGCGCTGACGGATTAGTGCAGGTGCCAGGATCTAATTTTTAGGGATTCTGAGAAGCGCCCATTTGATCACCGTTTCTTCGGCCTCGACGGGCCCGGTGATAATGACCTGCTCGCTGCGCCGGCGGTTTAGCCCGTCGCTCGCATAAACACTCTCATTCAATCCAATGGTGCCGCCGGCGGCACGTATTTGCCAGCCGCTGCCACTTGGTGGGCGCAGTAACACCGAGCCGCCGTCTTGCACCAGCGAGGCCTGCACATCGGGATGCAGGTGGAAGCGTATGGCAAAGGAGCGCCCACCGCGATTGTTGGCGTCGGCGCGCGTCAAAATATCTTCACCGCGCAGATTGTTGCCGTCGGGTGCGACATATATCCGGCGCCGGTGAATGAGGCCGAACGGCTCCCGGTAGCCGTCATGGCTGGCTTCCAGCCATGTTGCACCTTCTTGATCTTCGCGCTGGCTTTCTATGCGTGTCGGCCCGGTGCCGGTCGAGCCATCATCGAATAATTCGCAGGAATTTGTGTCGTTCACAGTCAAGGTCGAATGGGCGGCCGTGGCGCGAAGCGCTTTGCGCCAAGCCTCGTCGTCGCCGCGCCAGGCGCCGCAATTTACGATCAAGCGTTCCTTGCCGGCGCTGAGTTCGAAGCTCAGGGTGCCGGCATGGGCGCGCCGCCCGGATTTCGCCGGCGCGCCGAGGTCGGCGACAAGCAGCGAGCGGCCCGCCTGAACGCGGCGGAAGCCGACATGTGGCGCGTTGTCCAAGGCCCGGCCCTTGCTACCGCACTGGGCCAATACGAGATCGATCAGCCACGGTTCAGTTTCGACCGAATCGTTGAACAGGGCCAGTGCGCCGTCGCCGTGACGGAAGGCGCGAAGCACAGGCGCCATGCGGTCGATCGCATTGTTGAGCGCTTCGGGTGAGGGCTGCCCGGCAGATATCAAAGAGCCGCGTATGTCGATCAGGTGCCGCAGGACCGAGAGATGAGCTGAAGGACTGCGCTCGAAATGCCCGCCGTCGGGCAGAATCTGGCGTGTTAGTTCCGCCGTCAATAATTTCAACGCCTGTTGCGTTCGCCGCTCACCGTCCGGCAGGCTGAGGCCGCTATAGAGCAGGCCCTTGAGCGCCAGGAACCGTTCCGCGCCGTCCTCGCAGGTCCGCGCGGTGCGCGACAGATGGCGCGCTTGCAGCGCCACGCCCTGGAAAAAGCGCTTCGAAAAAGACGAATCCGAATCCTTGAGGAGAAATTCGGCGTGCGATAGCCACGCCGTCACGCGTCGGCCCACGAGATTGGGGCTCCACGGTCTCGGGTCGATGGCGGTATGGACATCAAGCCAGTGCAGTACCAGCTTGCGC
>JAQBTG010000049.1 GCA_027624955.1 Pseudomonadota bacterium | reverse complement strand
CGCCCGAACCACCGGAGCCGCCCGAACCACCGGAGCCGCCCGAACCACCGGAGCCGCCCGAACCACCGGTGCCGCCATTTCCGTTGCCGTTGCCGTTGCCATCACTGTTGCCATTGGATTGCGCCGCGGAAGCTGCCGCCAAACCGTTGGACGAGGCGTCTAATCCTGTCTTGCTGGCCTTTCTTCCATTCGAATTTGATTCTCCGTCGGCGTTGCCGTCACCGTCACCATCCCCGCTTGTGCCGGATGAGTCACCTGTAGCGGAAACACTCACGCTGGAACTGTTCGCTGAGACACTAGCGGTTTGCCCGACCGAAACAGAAACGCTGCCACCTCCCGTCGTGGCCGATACGGAAACCTGCCCCTGACTGACGCTCACGTTGGCCGCATTGCTGGCCACACTCACGCTGAACGCGGTGCCCTTTACGACCGCAGCCAAATATGGCGTTTCCACGGAGAAATGTTCGTTCCGCCGTTTATCAACTTCGTAAAACACATCGCCCTGATGTTGGCGAATACGGGTTCGATTGCCGTCTTCTTCAAGGGCTAATAATACAACGGCACTGTTTGCGTTTACGGTCACCAGGTTTTTCTGACGCGATAAAATAATCCAGGCGGTCGATCCGGTTTCAATGTGGGAGTTTGCGGGAACGAACGTTCCAGGAGTGACAATTTGGGCGAATTCTTTGTCCCCACCATGGCGGACAACATCGCCTGATACCGCTACGGCCGCCCACAGATCAGCATTCTGCGGGACACCGTCATTTTTCTTGAGCTGCTTTTCTTCGGCCGCGCGAAGTTGATCAATCTCATCGACGCCGATGCTGGCATCGAGAATAAATACTCCACCAGAGCCGTCGGCATTATTTTGCTCTGTTTCGCCGCTATTACCGTCAGTGGCGAACGTGATCAGCGCTAAGGCAACCAGCAGGATAATCGCGCGAAACGTGGGAATGTAAGCGCTGAGCTTCACCAGTGATTCCTATTTAATACCCAAAGTACAATCTGGTTAATTTCTTGCATCTTTTTCGGTGCTCGTTAAATTTTAATTAAGAATTATTAACAATTAGTAAACAAATATTAACATCATTTACATTTCCTGCGAGGCATATTTTGACGGGAAAAGGGGGGAATCAATTCACATGCGGCGGCGGACGGAGATGCGGGCTTAGGCGCCACTCGGCATATTTCAGCGTGCGAACAATCAGCAGCGTCAGAACGAGATACATCAGCGCCGCCAGAATAAATAACTCATAGGGTGCGAAGGTGCGGGCAACGATGACGCGAGCGACGCCGGTCAAATCCAACAGCGTAATTGTGCTGGCGAGCGCGCTGCCTTTCAGCATCAAGATGATCTCATTGCCATAGGCCGGTAAGGCCAGGCGAAAGGCGCGCGGCACGGTGATGCGGCGTAGCACCAGCCAGCGCGGCATGCCGAGCGCGCGCGCTGCCTCTAACTCACCATGCGGCACCGCCTGAATGGCGCCACGCAATATCTCTGCCGTGTAGGCAGACGTATTAAGGCTGAAGGTGAATATGGCGCACCAGTAAGCCTCCTTGAAAAATGGCCACAAGAAGCTTTCGCGCACTGCTTCTAACTGTCCCAAGCCGTAATAGACCAAAAAAATCTGCACCAGAAGCGGCGTGCCGCGAAAGATGAAGATGAAGACATACGCCGGCATCCATAGGGCGGGATTCCTGGAGGTGCGGGCGAGCGCGAGGGGAATCGCTAGGCACAAGCCAACAGCCAGCGCCAAAACAACCAACTGTGCCGTCATCCCCATGCCCTGGAGAAGCGCCGGGATGCTGTCGACCATCAGTTGGACATCAAATTCCATGCGCCTAACCCATGCGCACACCGCGCTGCGCGCGGCGTTCCGAATATTGCAGGACGACCATCGAAACGATGGTAAAGGAGAGGTAAATCAATGCGGCGGCGGCGAAGAAGGTGAAGGGCTCATGAGTTTTTCCAGCGCCAGCGCGCGCGGCATACATCAACTCATTCAGATTGATGACTGAAATCAACGATGTGTCTTTGAGCAGGACCAACCACAAATTGCCAAGACCGGGAAGCGCAAAACGCCAGACTTGTGGCAACATAACTCGGCGGAACATTTGCAGGCGTGTCATGCCGACCGCATAGGCGGCCTCCACCTGGCCCTTGGGAACCGCAAGAATGGCGCCGCGAAAAACCTCGGTGGCGTAGGCGCCAAACACAAAGGCGAGGGTAAAGGTGCCGGCGACGAAGGGCTTAATCTCTATATAGGACTCACCGCCCAGCTCTTGCCAAACGCTCTGCACCAACAGGCTGCCGCCATAAAATATTATGAGCAGAAGCAGTAATTCCGGCAGACCGCGGACGATCGCGGTATAGGCCGTGGCGGCACCGCGCAGGAACACCGATCTCGATAGTTTGGCGCTGGCGCCGAGAAGTCCAAAAACCAGGCCAAGTGCAACCGACGCGAAAGCCACCCGCAGCGTCAGCCACGCCCCATCCAAAAGCAACGGCCCATAGCCGTGCAGCTCGATCACGCGCTCGGCACCATCCTGGATAAAATAAAAACGCCCCGGGCCGTCATGACCCGGGGACGCTTCTTCTCAAAGCCCTGGCAAACTAACCACCAAAGACATCGAACTCGAAATATTTATCGTTGATTTTCTTATAGGTGCCATTGGCGCGAATGGCGGCAATGGCTTCATTGAGCACATTTTGCAAATCCGTATCGCCTTTTCGGATGGCAATGCCGGCACCGTCACCGAACCATTTCGGATCGGAAAAGCCCGGGCCGACGAATTCTGCATCCTTGCCGGCATCGGTTTTCAGGAAGCCGTCATCGAGCGCTACGCTGTCGGCGAGAAGGAGATCAATGCGACCGGCGGTGAAGTCGAGATACGCTTCGTCCTGGGTGCCATATCCTTTGACGTCGACGATATCACCGTAATTGTCCTTGACGAAATTCTCATGGATGGTGGCGCGTTGCACGCCGACCGATTTACCCTTGAGCCCCGCCGCTGAGATTTCGATGCCGGAGCCTTTCTTGCGGACGAACTTGGCCGGCGTCGAATAGTATTTATCGCTGAAGGCGACCTTCTCTTTGCGCTCTTCGGTGATCGACATCGAGGCGATAATGGCGTCGTATTTATTGGCCAAGAGCGCGGGAATAATGCCATCCCAATCCTGCGGCACCAACTCGCACTCTGCTTTCATATGTTCGCAAACGGCAAGCGCGATATCGATATCAAAGCCCTTCAGGGTACCGTCCGGCTCCATCCAGCTAAAGGGCGGATAGGCACCCTCAACGCCGACGCGGAGTTTGTTCCAATCCTTGGCTTCGGCGATACCAGCCGATATCGCCACTGCGGCGGCGACAATGATGGCAGTCAACAGATTTCGGATTTTCATTTTTCGTCTCCCAGTTTTTTGTTCTCAGTCTGAAGGTTCCGATTTCCCATCGGCGCGGTCAAGGCTTCTAAGGCTAAAACTCCCCGGCCGCGAGAAACTGTCGGCAGCGCTCCGAGCGCGGCGCGTCGAAGACCTGAGCCGGCGGCCCCTCCTCCTCGACCAAGCCGTCATGCAAAAATATCACCTTGGTTGAAACTTCGCGCGCGAAGGCCATTTCATGGGTGACCAGGATCATCGTCCGGCCTTCCTCGGCGATATCGCGGATCACTTTCAGCACTTCGCCGACCAGTTCTGGATCGAGCGCCGATGTTGGCTCATCAAACAGCATCAATTGCGGCTCCATGGCCAGCGCCCGGGCGATGGCGGCGCGTTGCTGCTGGCCTCCGGAGAGATGCGCTGGATAATGCTCACGCTTGTCGGTCAGCCCGACCCGCTCGAGGAGTGCCTCGGCCCGCTCCCGCGCTTCGGCCTTGGGTAATTTCAGGACATGCAGCGGCGCTTCGGTCAAATTCTGCATGACCGTCATATGCGTCCATAGGTTAAAACCTTGGAACACCATGCCGACGGTTGAGCGGATGCGATCGACCTGACGGGCATTTTCGGGCACCAGCCCCCTGCGCCCGGCTCGCTTCATGCGGATCAATTCACCGCCGACCCAGATGCGCCCGGCATTAGGGATTTCAAGAAGATTGATACAGCGCAGCATGGTGCTTTTACCTGAGCCACTGGCACCGATGATGGACAGCACATCGCCGTCACCGGCGGTGGCGGATACGCCCTTCAGTACCTCGAGGGGACCGAAGCTTTTGTGCAGATTCTCGACCGCGAGCGCGCTGCCGCCATCGGGATATTGCGCGTTCTCGCTTTCTGTCATGTCGAGACCCTGCACACCGAGTCCGTATAGTAGCCGGTGATCACCCGCCGCCAACCCGAGAGCTGCGCATCGAGCGCGCGGTCGCCGGTATCGACCTGCAATAGATTATCTCTGAGCGAGGCTATTTTCTCCATCGTTGCGGCGACGGTGATGTGCTCGAGACCAACACGGGAGATTATCTGCGCGCTGATCTGCTGATTGCCGCGGCCAAAAAAATGCCCCTGCCCGCCGATCGGCGTCACGACGATGGCAACGGTGCCATCCATAGCGGCGAGAATGTCGCGCTCCCCAGCATCCGCAGCGATGTGCGCGCCATCGCGCACCAGATCGATACCGAGCAGAGTTTTCTCCACACCGATTTTATCGGCAACGGCGCGCATGGTGGTACCGGGGCCAAGGATATAGAGCCGCCCCGGCTCCATTGCCTCAGTGATACGTGCGGCGATACCGGCCAGGGCCGTGCGGTCGCGGCTGACGCCGCCGGCCTTGGTACCCTGCACCAGATCGGGCAAATAGGGCACGTTCAGATAACCATATAGCTTGGCTGAAACGGCGCCTTCGCGGAACGCCGCTTCGTCGATATCCATGACTTCGAGCTCGCGAACGGCAATACCGCCTTGCATGTAGCGCAGCACCATGCGCGCGGCGGCACGCGGGTTGGTGGCATAGACAGCAGAATGCATTTTCACCCCGGCGGGAATGCCGACAACCGGAACCTTGCCGCCGATGGCGCGCACCAAGTCGCGCGCTGTACCGTCGCCACCGGCAAACAGAATGAGATCAACAGGCAGGTCGGCCATCGCTTGTGCTGCCCGCACACTGTCTTCCGCCACCGTGTCGCCATCTATGGGATTGCCGACAACTTGATGGGAGAAGCTGGCCGCTCGCGCCTCGGTCTCGCCCATCTCGCCCGGCGCCACAAACAGCTCAAGCGGTGCTTTTGCCGCGGCGATAGCGGCGAGCGCTTGGCCGGCGCGCGCCGGTGCTTGCGGTTCCGCGCCCAAGCTACGGGCGCGGGCGATGATTTCAGGTGTATCGCTGCCCTTGAGGCCGACGGTGCCGCCCATCCCGGCGATAGGATTGACGATCAGGCCGAGGCGGAAGGCCACCTTGGCTCAATAGCCGCCGGTATGACGCTCAATCTTGCGGCGGTTTTCCGATGTCCACATCGGTTTCTTGCGTTGATACCCGCGGTAAGTGAAGGCCCAGCAATCCGGATCCTCAGGCACGTCTCCGTCGATGCGCGTGGTGGAAGCGTTGTAAGGCCCACCTTGCGCCTTTTCGGCGTCGCTATAAGCTTCGTCCGAGATCGCCTGGAGCGCTGCCAACATCTGGTCCATCTCGGCAACCGTTAGCGATTCACCGGGCTCCATGGTGAACGGCTCCGCCACCAGCATCGGCATATGGCTCGGCATGCAATGCTGCACACCGAAATCCACCATGCGGTCGATCACGTCATGGCTGGTGACACCGGTCTCGGCGAACATCTGCTCAAAGCTGTAACGCACCTGTTCGAGCTTGGGATAATTGTTCGCCGGCCACGGGATGGTCACGCCGCGCACGCCGCGCATCTTGGCGTGCATATAATTGTTGTTGAGGACCGCCGTCTCGGCCACGGCACGGAGACCTTCGGCGCCGAGGCTCATGACCCAGGAATAGGCTTTGAGCACGGCATGTACATTGCCGATGAAGGCGCGGATCTTATCGATGCCCTCGCCGCGGTCATAATCGAGCCGATACCCGCCGCCGCCATCTTCAGCGACAAGCGGGCGCGGCAGAAATTTGCGCAAAAAATCCTTCACGCCAACCGCGGCACAACCCATGCCGAGCGAGCCATGCGGCGCGGAAAAGGTTTTATGCAAATTGAACTGGCACATATCAAAGCCGGTATCGCCAGCGCGCACCACGCCCAGCAAGGGGTTGCCGTTGGCTTGATCATAGGCGCACAAACCGCCGGCTTCATGCACCAGATCGACGAATTGGCGGATGTTGGGATTGTACTGGCCGGTATCCTCAGGGTTGGTCAGCATGAGGCCGGCGGTACGATCGGAGATGGCGGCCTTCAGCGCATCGACCCCGGCGAAGCCCATCTCACCGGGCATCAAGGTGATCACTTTGAAGCCGGCAACTGACGGCGTCGCCGCATCGGCAGGGTGCGAGAAGGATGTGGTGATGATCTCGTCCCGTTTGCCAAGATCGCCGCGCGATTCATGATAGGCGCGGATGAGGCAGGCATTGGTGTAAATGCCTTGGGCACCGCTCGCTGGCTGGAAGGTGAACTCATCCATGCCGGAGATTTCGCACATGATGCGGTTGAAGCGATACATCAGCTCCAACAGCCCTTGCAGACTTTCGACACCTTGCAGCGGGTGAAGATCGGCGAGCTTGGCACCACGCGCGATATGTTCATGCACTTTCGGGCTGTATTTCATCGTACAGGTGCCCATCATGTCGGTCGTGACATCAAAGCCCATGCACATTTGCGACAGCCGCAGAAAATGACGAAGCACCCGATGCTGTGTGACTTCCGGCAAATCGGGCGGCGCGGCGCGGCGCGCGCCTGGCGGCAGGGAAGCGGCGACATCACCAACCGCAGCGGCGATTTCTGCATCGACGGCAGGCGGCACGATGCCGCGTGCGCCCTCTTCGTCAAGTTCAGAAATTAACGCTTCGTTCCAACGGGCGGCACGAAAGCCGCTTTGTTTGATACTCATGACAACACCTCCGCGAGGCTATCGACCAATCGGTCTATCTCTTTTTTGCCGTGAATTTCGGTGACGCAATAGAGCGCCGATTGGCCAAATTCCGGAAACTCGCCGCTCAAATCTTTGCCGCCAAAAATATCTTTGGCCAGCAGCGCGGCATTGACCTCCGCGACGCTTTTGCCGCTGTCGGTAAAGTCGATGATGAATTCCTTGAAAAAGGCGCAGTCCAGATGTGCCACGCTGATGCCATTGAGCTTGTTGATGCGCTCGGCAGCGTAGCGCGTGCGTTGCAGGATGCCGCTGCCGACCTCCTCCATGCCGCGCGGACCCATCAGCGACAGATAGACCGCCGCACCTATGCCCCACAGCCATTGCGTGGTGCCGGCGTAATCCTCTGAATCATGGCGCTTGTCATATGACGTGCGCTGCATGGTCGACCAGGCGAAGCCGATATCGCCCTCTTCAGCGCCGGGCGCGATGCTCATCAAGATCATCGGATACTCGCTCACGAAGCGCTCTTCATCGCGACTGGCGATGAAACCGCCGCAGCCACCGCCGGCGTACATATGGATACCAAGCGGCTGAATTTGGCCGCAGACGATATCCGCGCCGTAATCGCCGGGGGCCGCGAGCACGCCGAGACTAAGAGGATCGACACCGACCACCAGCAAGGCGCCGGCGGCGTGTACAATTTCGGCGATCTCCGCGCCGCGGCTTTCAATAAGGCCGAAATAGTTCGGATTTTCAAAATAGACCGCGCCGATATCTGACGTGAGCTTGGACTTGAGATCGTCTAAATCGATCAGCCCGGACGCCGCCTCAAGCGCGATCACATCGATTTCTGCCACCATCTTGGTGAAGCCATTAATTTGCGAGCGCATGTCACCGCTGACAGCGCCCGACAACAACACACCGCGTCGCCCGGTAATGCGGCACGCCATGGTAACGGCACTGTTGACCGCAGCGCCCATGTCATAGGACGGCGTGCCAACCACTTCCAGGCCGACCAGTTCACCGATCAGGCTTTGGAATTCAAACATCGCCTGGTTCTTGCCATGATCGGAATAGGTGCCGCCGCCATAGGCGGTGAGGAACTCTCCGCGCCCGGTGATCTCGTCACAAATGGCAGGTACATAATGTTGCCAGCAGCCGGCGCCGCAGAAATTGAGATGATCGCGGCAGGAGAGGTTTTTGCCAATGATGGCTTCAACATGCTTGCGCAGATCATGTTCTGACGGCAGTGCATCCGGCAGGTTCAGGAGACCCTTCACCTGCAATTCGTCCGGTACCGAGACATAAAGATCGGTGACGTTCTCAACACCAATTTCGTTCAGCAGGCGCCGCCGTGGCACCGGCGCCGCGTTCGGCACATAAGGATGGATAAAACCGCTGTCGTCGGACATGAAATATTTTCCCCTATCTGCTGCGGCCTGTTAGCCGCCCGTCATTAGGATAATCATAAGAGACAGGCTCACAAGAGAGATTGCGGTGGTGACGACAATTGCCGCCGAAGCATCTCCCAACCGTAAGCCATAGTGGCCGGCGATGACAAAGGCGTTGGCGCCGACCGGCATGCCCGCCATCAGCACCGCCACGACCGCCCATAGCGGCTCGAGCGGAAAGACGTATAGTGTCAGCAACCACACCACGAGCGGAAACAGCGCCAATTTGGCCAGACTAGTTAGCGCAGCGGAAGCCAGCAGACCGACCACCGGGCGCCCGAAAAGAAAGAGGCCGATGGCAACCAGCGCGCACGGCGCGGCAGCTTGGCCAAGCAATCCAAATAATCTATCTATCGTAACGGGCAAGGTGGCGCCGCTCAGCGACAACAGCAAGCCAATCAGCACCGCCCATAACAGGGGATTGGTGCCCAGTGCTTTAGCGGTATTCAAGAGTGCGCCACCGCTTTCGCGGGCGCGGGTGAACTCCAATATCGACACGGCGCCGGTCATGAGAAAGACCGAATTGATCAACACGGTAAGGCTCGCCGGAACCACCGCTGGCGCGCCGAAAGCGGTGACCGCGAGCGGGATTCCAAGATAGCCGTTGTTGCCATAGCTGGCGATAACACCGCGCATGGCGGAACCGGCGAGATCATCCTTAAAGAAGAATCGCCCGGCCAAGCCGGTGGCTATCCAGGTGACGGCGATACCGATGGAAAACGCGGCGATGAAGTTCCAATTGATGATCTCGGCTGCCGGCACGCCGGCCAGGCTGGCAATCAACAGCGCCGGCATCGCCAAATAATAAACGAAATTGTTGAGCGCCGGGAAAATGGCGGGCCCAAGAATCTTGAGCCGCGCCGCGCCGTAGCCGATAGCGATCAAGGCGAATGCCGGGACCACCGCCGTCAGCAGCGTCTCCATCGATGCGCCTTATTGCTGCCCGATTGTATCAGGCAGCGAAACTATCGATGACCACACCCGGCGGCGTGGCGGCGACATAGTCTTTGCCGTCGAACACATGCTGGCCGTTTACCCAAACGCCGTGTACGCCGAGCGGGTCGCGCGTCAGCCGGCTCTCACCGCCCGGCAGGTCGAAGGCGCGGCGCAACGGGCCACGGGCCACGGTCGCCGGGTCGAACAACAGCAAATCGCCGTGTGCGCCGGGGACGATGCGGCCCCGGCCGGGAAGGCGATAAAGGTCAGCCGGTAGGCTGGTCAGACGGCGGATCGCGTCAGCGAGATCAAAAGAACCGCGATCGCGGACCCAATGGCCGAGAAAATGCAAACCATAAGCCGCATCACAGAGATAGCGCAGATGGGCGCCGGCATCCGACAGGCTCACCAGACTGCCGGGCTCGCGCATCAGTTTCTCGACTTCGTCCTCATTAGAATTCATCAGGCCGGCGGTATAAACCGTCTCCAGGCCTTCGTTCGCGGAGAGATCGAAAAAGGCGTCGATCGGGTCCTTGCCCTGGCGCTGCGCGACTTGATTGATGTTCAGGCCTTCCAACTCGCGGTTCTCCGGGCGCGCCGCCATCGCAACTTCGACCTTGGACCAATCGCCGTAGAACAGCTTGCCCTTTTGCGGCACTTCGAGATCGTGACGAAAGCGGTTGCGGAATTCACTATCTCGGATCTGGCGTTCGAAGCTTTCGTCATCGACATCGATCAGCGGCCGCCACGCGTCCAGGCTTTGCATCGGAAATGCCGCGGTCAGGGCAAAATCCATGCTCAAGCTCTGGCACGAGACTTGGGCCCAAAGCTGGTTTCCGCGCGCCTGCGCCTCCGCTGAGTCAGATACCATTTTAGGCGCGCGTTCGGGATCAGCCTCGTTAAACAGTGCGGCGGTCTGAAACACCGGGCAATTATTATCTTTCGCCAATGATTCCATCACCTCGGAGGTCATGGTGGGCCCGACGGTGAGCTGAAATACACCGCGGCCTTTTTCGCCGAGCACGCCGACCAGGCTGCGCAACTCGCTTTCCTCGGCGAGGCGGGACGGCATTGGTACGCCGCCGTCACCATAATGATTGATCGAGGTCGAGGTGGAAAAACCGACCGCGCCGGCATCCATGCCGCCGCTCACCAGGTCTCGCATCTTCGCCACTTCATCTTCGCTGGCGGCACGCTCGGAGGCTTCCGGCCCCATGACCATGGTGCGCACCGCGGAATGGCCGATAAAGGCCGCGACGTTCGGCGTCACACCCTTCCGTTTGAGTAGGCCGAGATATTCGTCAAAACTCTCAAAATCCCAATCGGTTCCACTGCGGAGCGCAGTCAGCGACATGCCTTCGACCTCCGCTAGGTTGCGCGCAATCAGGTCGCGGCATTCGGGCGGGCACGGCGCGATGGAAAAGCCGCAATTGCCGACGACCACGGTTGTGACGCCGAGCGAGGGTGACGGCGTGGCGTTCGAATCCCAAGTCAATTGCGCGTCGTAATGGGTGTGCACATCGACAATGCCGGGCGCGAGGACCAAGCCGTCGGCATCGACCGTCTCGGTCGCGGCGGCGGTGATATGTCCGACTTCGGCAATGCGGCCGTCTTTGACCGCGACGTCTGCGGTGCGCAGCGGAGCGCCGGTGCCATCGGCGACCACGGCGCCTTTGATTTTTAGATCGTACATTGAATCTCCCGTCGCCGTGTTTACGGCGCCTCGACAATTTTGACGCCGATCATCGAATCGCGCGTCACCAATTTCGCCAAGTCTCCCTGGCTCATGCCGTCCGTGCCCTCGGGCCTCCTTGGCAGCACCAGATAGCGCATATCAGCGCTGTTATCGTGCACCCGCACGTCAACATCGGCGCCCGGCTCAGTGCCAAATTCCTTCAACACCACGCGCGGCTCGCGCACGACGCGGGAGCGATATTCTTTGGATTTATACCAGTCCGGCGGAATGCCCATCAGCATGCGCGGGAAGCAGGAGCACAAGGTGCACACAATGACGTTGTGAACCTTCTCGGTGCTCTCGACCACCATCAGCCGTGTTGGTCCCATATCGAGGCCGATGCTCTCGCAGGCGGCCGTGCCGTCGGCCAGCAGGCGCGCCTTGAAATCTGGGTCCGTCCAGGCCTGGGCCACCACCGCGGCGCCGATATCCGGCGTGCGCTTGGCCATGGCGTCGATCTCCGATTCCATGTCGGCTTCCGTGAAATATCCCTTCTCGATCATCAGCGCGCTCACGGCGAGTTCCATCGCTTGATAATGATCGAGCACTGCGTCTTCCGAATGCATACTCATTTGTTTTCCTTTCCGGCGTTTGGATCCGGTTCGAGCCAATGTTCATAGAGCTCGACATCGATAGTATCTCCGGCCGAGCCCGAATAATCTGGCCATACACGAGTTTGTGCGAAGCGCACGCGGTAAAGCGGCCGCTTAGGCAGGCCGTCGCGGCCAAAGGCCAGTTCCTCCGGATTGGCGAAGGAATTGAGCACCTGCGCGATGTGGCCGGATTTGCCGCGAATGTAATAGGGTGTCCGCAGATGGCCCGGTGGAAAGGCACGGCGTACGATTACGCTGTCTCCGGACACGAAACGCGGCATCAATCATGCTCCCCCGAGTGTGTTGCGTCGGCTTTCGCTTCAGCCTCGACCTCGGCCATTTTACGGCCCAATTCGTCGGAAGAAATTATGCCTTTTTCGATCAGATTATGGGTGATCGAAGCGACCCAGCGTTCGTAATAGGTCATCTTGGAATAGTTTTCCGCGCCCAGCCCCTCGATGCCGCGGCGCAGCTCATCGACACCGATGACGCGCCGTTTGCTGTTGGAGAGCAGCATCATCAGCGCGTCGACGCGCTTTTCCCAATCTGGATGGGAATGCCCTGCCTGGTCCACTGGGCCGGCGTCGCGCCCGCCCATATCGTGATGCATGCGTCCAGCGTCTGCCATATCCCTCATCCCTCTCTGTCGTGCCGCCTCATGCTACCCGGCCCCGCCCGGCAGGCAAGTTTAATCGCCCCCTTTGGGCGGCCAAATGACGGGGAACCAATCCTCGCGCAGGCGCTCACCAGTCTTCTGCCCGATACCAGGAAAGGGCGGCGAGGTTCGGCCTGGACGGGCGACGAAACATGCGTCCTCGCCGAGCCAGCGTGGGGCGAAACCGCGCCGCCGCCCCTGCCCTAGATTAGCCGGTGCACCATGCACTGTGCGGAAATGAAATAGAATCACATCGCCGGGCGCGAGCGCCCAGCTACGAATATCATATGCCTGGCGATCCTGTTCGATATTGGGAATGGTTTCGAAGCCGTCGCCGTCATAATTGTAATCCGTGTCGTCGGCGAAACTGCGGGGATAAAACAGTTTTCCCCAGTTGTGCGATCCGGCAACAAATTCTGGGCAGACATCGCGCGGGACCGGGTCGAGGGGAATCCAGAAACTCACCGTCTGGCGGCCATCGACGCAGTAATAGGGCGCGTCCTGGTGCCACGGTGTGCGCTTGGCCGTACCTGGCTCCTTGACCAGGACATGCTCGTGAAAGAATTGCGCGCTTGGAGACTGCATCACCGCCGCGGCGATAGCGGCTGCGGGCGAGTCATAGACGAAGGCGCGATACTCGGCGATGCGTTCCCAGTTACAATAATCGTCGAAAAACTTGCCTTCGCCGTCGCCATGTTCACCGGCGTAAGGGCCCGGCTCGGCGAGATTGCGCTCGACACCGGCACGCAGCGTGCTCAGCCAAGCATCATCGAAGACCCCGCGCAGGACGCAGACGCCGTCGCGCGCATAGCTGGCGACGTCATTCTCGCCAACAAGGGCGGCTATCCGATCGCGTCCGACCATTGGGCTATTTTCTCGCCAACTTCATGAGGGAAATCCTCAGCGACATAATGGCCGCTTTCGCCGAGAAAGACGTCCTCGAGGTTGGGAAAATCGCGGCGGCACATCTCCACGGTCTCGGGTGGAATGATGGCGCCGGGTTGCACGTGGAACAGCAGCTTCGGCATTTCAGATGTTTTCAAAGCAGCAACATAGCCGCTGATGATTGCAGCCGTGCCGGCGGGCTTGCCTTCGATCGGCAGTTCCTGTGGCAAAACCCAAAGCGGTTTGCGGTGCGCCTTGTCACGGAATGGCTCAAGATAGGCCGACATTTCCGCTTCCGACAGGTCGCGGTGGATGCCGTAAGGCAGAATCTCTTCCATGAAGACGTTCTTCTCGACGATCAAATCCCAGCTCACGCCGTCGGTGCGGAACTGTTTGAAGCCCTCAACCAGATCCTGCGGCCAATCATCCCAACTGGGGAACGTGCGGACGAAGGTCTCCATAAAGGCCGCGCCGCGGACATTGTCCTGGTGGCTCATGGCGTAGTTAAAGCCAAGGCCACCGCCCCAATCATGCAACACCAGGGTGATATCCTTTAGCCCTAATGCTTTGATGAAGCCCTCGATATAGCCATAGTGATCGGCATAGTCGTAGTTGATATCGGGCTTGGCGGATTTTCCGAAACCAACCAGGTCGGGCGCTATGCAGCGTCCCCGGCTTGCGAGATGCGGCATGACGTTGCGCCACATATACGACCATGTGGAATTGCCATGCAGAAAGAGAAACGGCCGGCCCTTTCCGATGTCGGCGTAATGCATGCGGGCGCCGTTGATCTCGACGAAATTCGGCGCAAATGGGTATTCGGCTGAAAACGGTCCACGACCAGTCATATATCGCTCTCCCAGACTTTATAATTGCGCAGGCGACGCGGACGCGCTCGGATAACTGCGCAGGCGACGCGGACGCGCCCGGCATGGTATCAGATATTTCTGGCAAGAAACTCCGGAACAAAATCATGGCAGATCAAAATAATTCGAGCGAACTCTTTCGACTGAGCGCGGCGGACGCCGTCGCTTTTCTGCGTAAGGGTGAAATTTCACCACTTGAGTTGGTGGAGGCCTCGGCGGCCCGTATCGAGACGACGGACGGTGCGCTCAACGCCCTGCCGACGCTTTGTATCGAACGCGCGCGCGCCCATGCCAAGCGCATCATGGCGAGCGGCGCGGACAGGCGCAGCGATCCGGCTTGGCTCGGCGGTTTGCCGATTTCGGTCAAGGATTTGGTTGCGGTCGAAGGGGTGCGCACGACGTGGGGCTCGCCGCTCTATGCAGATCACATCCCGGCCCGCTCCGACATCATGGTGGAACGCCTCGAAGCCAATGGCGCGATCGTCATGGGCAAGAGCAACACGCCTGAATTCGGTGCCGGCGCCAGCACCTTCAACGAGGTGTTTGGCAAAACCCGTAATCCATGGAATACCGACAAAAGCTGCGGCGGCTCGTCCGGCGGCGCGGCGGTGTCCCTGGCGGCGGGTCAGGTGTGGATGGCAACTGGCTCGGACCTCGGCGGCAGCCTGCGTATCCCGGCAAGCTATTGTTCAATCACCGGTCTGCGCCCGAGCCCGGGGCGGGTGCCGCACGGCCCGGCAGACCTGGCCTTTGATTTGCTGGCGGTCGACGGCCCGATGGCGCGCGACGCCCTCGATACGGCGCTCTTTCTCGATGCCATGTGCGGCAGCCATGTCGAAGACCCGATTTCCCTCGCCGCCCCAGCCCAACCGTTCGCTGAAGCGGTGCGCCACAAAGAAGGGCTTGCACCGACGCGTGTCGCCTACAGCCCGGATTTGGGGCAGTTTCCGGTGGATAGCGAAGTGGCCGAGATATGTGCCGCCGCCGCGCAGCGCTTTAAAGGCTTCGGCGCACAAGTCGAGGATGGTGGCCCGAGTTTCAAGGGTGCTGTGGATACTTTTCAAACACTGCGCGCTGCCCTGTTCTCAGCCATGAAGGCCGACCTGCTACGCACCCGGCGCGACGCCTTAAAACCAGAGCTGATCTGGAACATTGAAAAGGGCATGGCGCTTCAATCCGAAGAGATCGGCAGCGCAGAGATTGCCCGCACCAAGCTCTATCGGCGCATGGCGAAATTCTTTACCACCCATGATTTGCTGCTCTGTCCGACCGTCATCGTGCCGCCCTTCGATGTCGATATCCGTTACATCGAAGAAGTAAACGGCCATAAATTCGACAATTACGTCGACTGGTTGGGCATTACCTTTGTGATCTCACTGACCGGCTGCCCTGCCATATCGACGCCTGCGGGATTCACGCGGGATGGCTTGCCGGTCGGATTACAAATTATCGGCCCGCCCGGCGCAGAGGCGCGTGTCCTCGCCGCCGCCGCGCTGATGGAACAGCAAATGGGATTGGCCGGGCATGTCCCGATCGACCCGAAAACGCCGGGCGCCTAAGCGGCGCGCGCGACTTCCATACGGTGGCGCACGAGATACCAAACAATCAGCGCGCCGACCATCTTGCTGGCGATCATTGCCAGGGCGGCGGGGGCCGACAAAATTCCGAGAATGCCAAGGAAAACGACGCTGTCGATCGGTGTCGCCAGCACGCTAGAATATAGGATGCGCTGCGAGAACGGCCGTTTGGTGAAGCTGTAGATCAGCCAGTCCGCCAGTTCGCTGATAGCGAACGCCGCCACTGAGGCATAGGCGATAAAAGGATTGGCCATAAAATAGGACAGCACCGCCGCGATCAGCATAGCGGCCAGCACCCAATGGCCAATGGCGCGCTGCGCAAAATCGCGCGCCACGAAGACCAGGCCGACAATCAAGGCGACCGGTGGCCATTTGTCGCCACCGCCCATTTCAACCAGCGGCACCACAGTGAACAGCCAGTTCACCAGGACGATCAGGCCGATGTATAGCGCGATCCAGAACAACGCGGCCGGGCGCATGACTTCAGACAAGCTGGGCACGTTTATAGCTCTCCTAACCTCTGCCGCGATAGGGCGCGACGCCCTGGTCCGGCAGCCACAAATCCTTTGGCGGCGGTCCGGATTGATAGAATATGTCGATCGGCATGCCGCCGCGCGGAAACCAGTAACCGCCGATGCGGAGCCAACGCGGCGCCAACAGATCTTCAAGGCGTTTGGCAATGGCGACGGTGCAATCCTCGTGGAACGCGCCGTGATTGCGGAACGACGCAAGATAAAGCTTTAGCGATTTACTCTCAACCAAGCGCGCGCCGGGCACATAATCGATCACCAAATGGGCGAAATCCGGTTGCCCGGTGATCGGGCAGATTGAGGTAAATTCAGGGTTGGTAAAGCGCACGGCATAGTCGGTTCCGGGGTGCGGATTCGGCACGCTTTCGAGAAGCGCTTTGTCGGGAGAATCCGGCAATTCCGTCTTTTGCCCAAGCTGGCTCAGACCCTCGGCTTGTTTCTTCGCCATGAAGATTACCTACCTTTGAAATTCGCCGGACGTTTTTCGCGGAAGGCGGTGGTGCCTTCGGCGATATCATCGGTGCCGCCGAGATCATAGAATGAGCGCGATTCATGCCTGAGCGCGTTTGCCATCGGCATGTCCGGCGCGCTCAACATGACTTCCTTGGCGTAGCGCTGCGCGAGTGGCGCGCGGCTGGCGAGCACATCGGCGAATTCGAGACTGCGGGCCACCAAATCGGCAGCCGGATAGATGCGGTTTACCAAGCCGATGCGCATTGCATGCGCGGCATCGATGCGCTCGCCTGAAAGGATCATTTCCATCGCATTGCCGAGGCCGACGATTTGCGGCAAGCGCACGCAGCCGCCATCACAGGGGTGAAAACCCCAGGTAACATCTTGATGGGCGAATTCGGCGTTCGGCGAACAAAAGCGGATATCGCAGGCTTCGGCGAGTTCGAGCCCGCCTGAAATGGCGTAACCGTTGATCGCGGCGACGATCGGCTTGTCGATGTCGAGCCCGCGCGTGATGCCGCCGAAGCCGGGGCCGTCGGTGTAGCGCTGGCGGAATTCGGGCGCCGGACGGGTCGCATAATCAATGGTGTAAGTTTTCAAATCCGCGCCGGCGCAAAAAGCGGCATCGCCAGCGCCGGTGATCACCGCCACGCGCGCACCGTCATCGGCGGCGAATTGGCGCCACACATCGATCAAGCGATCATTGGCGTCAAAATCGAGCGAATTCATCTTGTCGGCGCGATCAATGGTGATCAGGCGCACCCGCCCGTGTTTTTCATAGAGAATATCACTTGCCATCTACCGCACTCCTACCAAGCCGCCCAGCCGCCATCGACCAATAAATTGGCGCCATGCACTTGATCAGCATCGGATGACGCCAGGAACACGGCGGCGCCGGTGAGATCGTTCGGGTCGATATGGCCGATGCCGGTCGGCGTGAGAGCCGCCTGGCGCTCGTCAAAGCCGGGTTCCGCACGATAGGCCTCATTCATATCGGTTTTGATGTTGCCGGGTGCGAGCGAGTTCACGTTGATACCGTCTTTCGCCAATTCCAGGCACAAGGCATTCACCATATTCAGCTGCCCGCCTTTCGACGAACAATAGGCGCCGGCGTTGGGAAAACCGCCGACGCCGGCGATTGAAGTGATGTTGATGATCTTGCCGCTGCCCTGGGCTTTCATGCACGGCACCACGGCGCGAGCCATGAAGAAACTGCCTTTCATGTTGAGATCGACTTGGGCGTCCCAGATCTCTTCGGTCGTCTCCTCAATCGAGATGGCTGTGAAGACGCCGGCGTTGTTGACCAGGATATCCACCGTGCCGAAAGCGGCGATCACCTCGCGCGCCAGGCGGTCGCATTCTGAAACTTGAGCGACATCGGCCTGAAACGCCTTGGCCTCGCCGCCGGCTGCGATGATCTCCGCGGCTACAGCCTCGGCTCTGTCGAGCTTGGTATGGGCGACGACCGCGACGCGCGCGCCCTCGGTGCCATAACGCCGGGCAATGCAGGCGCCAATGCCGCGCGAACTGCCGGTGATGAGGGCTACTTTTCCTTCGAGCTTCATGGCTGCACCTATGTCTCTGTTTAATGTTTGTCCCGTGTTGCGCGACTTTAGCCGGGCCTACCGGGCAGTCAATAACGCCGCTCAGGCGACTTCGGAAATCGGCCAATCCGCGTTTTTATAGCCACTAAGCGCCGCGCCGATATCGCTCAGGCTATGGAGGTTATGAACAGAGCGGAAATCATCGACATGCGGCAGGATCGCCCGCACACCGCGCGCTTCGGGGCGGAAGCCCTCGAAACGCAACAGTGGATTGAGCCAGATCAGGTGGCGGCAGGATTTGTGCAGCCGCTCAATCTCGCGTCCGAGGCCGTCGACATCGCCGCGGTCCAAACCGTCGGTGATCAACAGCACTACGGCACCCTGGCCAAGCACGCGGCGCGACCAAAAGCGGTTAAACTCAAGCAGGCTTTCGCCGATCCGCGTGCCGCCCGACCAGTCCTTTGCCGCATTGGCCACGCGGTCGAGTGCCACATCGACGTCGCGGTACTGCAAATGGCGCGTGATATTGGTGAGGCGGGTGCCGAAAATGAAACTATGCACCCGGTCGCGATCATTGGTGACGGCATGTACGAAATGCAGAAACATCCGCGAATAACGGCTCATCGAGCCGGATATGTCGCACAGCACGACGAGCGGCGGATGGCGGGTCACGCGACGGCGGTATTTGAGCGGCATCATTGCGCCGGAGGAGCGCAGGCCGGCACGTAGCGTTGCGCGCATATCAATTTTTGCACCGCGTGGATCGGCGACGAAGCGCCGTGTCGGGATGTCCATGATCGGCAAACGCATTTCAGCGATCACCCGCTTGGCTTCCTCGACCTCATCCTGCGACATGCTGTCGAAATCCATATCCTGCAGCATTTCCATGGCCGAATAGGCCTCGGTGGCGTCGAGCTCAACTTCGATTTCGTCTTCAGTTTGTGACTGCGGTGCGTCGTCGGGTGAGAGCGCATCGGCGACGCGTCGGCTGATTTTTTCCGGCTCGTCCTTTGGCGCCGTGCTCGGCGCGGCGAGCGCCATCATGCGGCGCAATTCATCGGGGTTGCGCCAAAACAGACGAAACGCCTGGTCAAACACTTGGCGCTGAGCGGCGCGTTCAACGAATACCGCGTGCAGCGCCCAATAAAAATCATCGCGCGGACCGAGCCCAACCAAAGCCGCGGCCTGAAGCGCTTCCAAAGTCTTGCCGGGGCCAGCGGGCAGCCCGGCGGCGCGCAGCGCGCGGCCGAAATGCATGATGTTCGCGGCGAGCTTGCCGCCGCCAGCTATATCGACCGGTGCCAGTCGGCTCATGCGCCACCCACCTCGCTGGGATCGCTGAGCGCGCTTTGCAGTGCATCGGCAACGGCGGTGCCGTCCCCGGCCTGCTGCATTTTAAGAATATGCGCGATCCCGGCGCTGGTATCTTTAGGATCCAACTCCTGGCGGTCCAACTCGATCAGTGCGGCGGCCCACGCCACCGCGGCCCGGACATCGGCGCCGCCGCGGAATTCGCGTTGCCGCAATTCATTGACCAAGCTATCGAGGCTCTCAGTCAATGTCCGTGCCATGCCGGGCGCGCGCAATTTCAAAATTTCCGCCTCGCGCGCGGCGTCCGGATAGTCGATCCAATGGTAGATGCAGCGCCGCTTGAGCGCATCGTGAATCTCGCGCGTGCGATTGGAGGTGAGCACGACGATCGGCCGCTCCACCGCGCGAATGGTTCCCAGTTCCGGCACACTGACCTGAAAATCGGAAAGAATCTCCAACAGGTAGGCTTCAAAGCCCTCATCGGCCCGATCGATTTCATCGATCAATAGAACCGGCGCGCCGGCAATATTGGGTTCCAGCGCCTGCAATATGGGGCGTTTGACGAGGAACCGCTCGGAGAACAGGTCAACGGCCATTTGATCCTTGTCGCGGTCCTTGTTGCGTTCGGCGAGGCGAATCTCGATCATCTGCGCGGCGTAGTTCCACTCATAGACGGCGGCAGAGGCATCCAATCCTTCGTAACATTGCAAGCGCAGTAGCGGGCGATCCAATTGCCGCGCCAAGACCATGGCTAGCTCACTTTTTCCGACGCCGCTACGGCCTTCGAGCAAAAGCGGACGGCCGAGTTGGAGACTGAGAAAAAGCGCGGTCGCAAGACCGCTATCCGGCACATATTTGCCGTGTTTCAATAGCGCGCGCGTGCTCTCAACAGAATTGGGAATAGCAGCTATAGCCATTTTCGCAGTCTACCGCGGGCATCGTTCATGACAAATTTCGCAATCGAGCCGATCCGCGCAAACTAACGTTTCCTCTGTTCGCGTCAAAGGCTTACCATCCTCAACATTGGCGCGGAAGCGCCGCCCTGACAATTTTCGCCACTATTTCTCCGACATACACAGAATTTGCCATGCGCCTGCTCCCCCTGATTATTGCAATCCTGGTCAACTTCTCGATGGGCTCCTTCTATGCATGGAGTGTATTGGTTGCGCCGCTTGAGCAAGCTATCGGTGCCACCCGGTCCGACATCAGTTTGGCCTATTCGGTTGCATTTGTAACAATGACGGTGGGCATGTTCGTCACGCACAGTCTGCTGCGCATCGCCTCCCTCCCCTATTTGATTTTTGTTGTCTTTACTATCGCCGGGGCGGGAATGGCGATATCGGGATATTTCGAGGCGCTTTGGAGTTTGCTGGTCGGCTATGGAATCCTGTTCGGGTTTGCCCTCGGCGTGGCCTATTTTCTGGCGATGACGGCGGCTAGCTTGGACCTGCCGGTGCGCGCCAGTATTGCGCTTAGCGTGAGCATGTCGGCGTTCGCCGGCGGCGGTCTGGTGTGGCCGCCGATCTTCGCAGCGATCATAGACTGGCAGGGACCGCATGCGGTGCTTCTGCTGTTTGCCATTTATCTTGTCGTGATCGGCGTCGTCGCCGGGCTGTTGATGCATGTCGCGCGCCCAGCGGCCCATGCCGGCGCGGATGAGGGCGGTGGCCTGTTCAGCGAACTTCTCACCCGCACCCCGCGGACATTCATTTTGTTGTGGGCGGGATTCATCTGTATTGCCTTTGCCGCGTTGATGTCGATCGGCCATGCGGCGGGTATCGCTGTCGATTACGGATTTCCCATCGATCAGGCCTATTTGGCGCCGATGTTGACCAACTTTGTGTATATCGGCTGCGCGCTTTCTGCCGGAATTATCTGTGATTGGCTGACCGGCCGGCGCGTGCTGATCGGCATTGCTATGCTCACGGCGATTCCGCTGTTGTCACTTTACTTCGTGCCTTCGGCAACGGTGAGCATCCTCGCACTTGCCATGGTGGGCGGCGCTTTCGGCGCCAGCGCTTCGGCCTATCCGGTGACAGTCGCCGGATATTACGGTGTTGCCGGTCTGCCTCGCGTATACGGGCGCCTTGCCTCGGCTTTCGGACTTGCCGGCCTGCTCGGCCCGTCCGCCGCCGGTGTGCTCTATGATTGGCAAGGGGGGTATGAATCCGCCGTCCTCATCGCCGGTATTTTGGCGGTGATCGGCGTTGTAGCCCTATGGTTCCTGCCCAAAATAAAATCACCGTCAGCCGCGGTATAGGCGCGCAGGCAGGGTCCCGCCGCGCTATGCCGGCAGAGGTGGCGCGCTAATTTCGGAATTGAATTCCTCGAATTTGCCGCCCGCCGTCTTCGGCATCTCATCGAAATATCGGAAAAAGATTTCGAACGGGTGGCCGAGCGCATTCTGGATCACCGAGCGCAGCTTGTCCTCCTCCGCCACCGCGAGTGGACGGTCGGCGACGAAGCGCACTTCCAGCAATTCCAGGTTTTTCTGCACGAGCTGATACTGCCGGATCGGGGCAATATCGCGAAAATCGTGAAATCCCGTGAGCGGCCAGCGTTTATCGCCATTGGGCAGAACCAACATATTGCGCAGCCGGCCGACGACGCGCCGGATGGTCGGCAATCCGCGGCCGCACGGGCACGGCTCGCCGGGTTCGGCATAATCGCGAATTTCATAGCGGATCAGCGGCATGGCGAAATTATGCAGGCCGGTGACGACAACGCGTCCGACATCGCCGGGCGGCGTGGGATTGCCGGCGTCATCGAGAACTTCGACCATCATGGTCTCGCTTTGGGTGTGGAACAGCCCGCTCTCGGGGCATTGCAACGCCATATAGCCGACTTCCTGAGAGCTATAGACATCGACAATTGAAACGCCCCATGTTTCGCGGCATTGATCGCGCAACGCGGGGGAGACCATCTCCCCGACGGTGCGGATTTCTTTGAGGTTCGTCAGCGCCGCACCGCTGGCGTGGAAATGCTCTACCAGCGCCGCCAGATTGGCCGGGTAGGTCAGCAGATATTCGGGATTACGCTCCAACAACCATCCGGCTTGTGCGCCGATGTTGGTGCCGAGACTCAATACCGCCGCGGGACCGGTGCGATAAAAATTGGCGGCGGGCCATCCCCAATTGGGGTGATCCTTGCCCTTGGCGACGGTTCCGCTATCGGCGGCGATGGCACGGATCGAGCACAGCTTGCCGGAGAAATCGCGCTGGTTCCAATAATGATCGCGCATCGTGACGGCAGACCAGAAAATGCTCGTGGCGGCGGTACTGATGACCTTAACTGGCTGGCCGGTTGAGCCCGATGTTTGCGATTCACCGAGCGGTAAATGTGACGCTGGAATGTTGCGGCTGAGAAGATCGGCGGCGTTATCCTGAATGTCCGTACGGCTGAGTATTGGAAGTTGCCGCCAAGTTTCGATTGTTAGCGCGAACATCGGATCGAACAGTTCCGGCGTGATTTTTTGCGCGTAATAGGGCACGTTTTTCTGGGCGTAGGACAACAACGAATGAAGCTGTAGAAATTGGTTGGCGCGCAGGGTCTCCGCCGGCAACCATTGGGCTGGTTTGAATTGTGCCAGAACCGTAGCAAGCGCGGCAGGGTTTGTGCCCGGCAGCCGCGGCCATGCAATTCCGGCAAGCGATTCCGCTGGTGCCTGCCCGGCCGCTTCAGTCACAGGGCTTCAAATAACAAGGTTTGAAAACGCTCGCCGCACTCATACTTCGGTACATAGCAGCGTACTTCTTTAAAATAGGGCAATCGGGCACGCCGCACCTCTTCAAGAGTGGGAAAGATAAATCGCGTATCAGAATCCCGGTAGTAATCTATGCTGCTGATCGTCTCCAACTGCCAATTGAGGCTTTCCGACAAGGCGTTGGCGTCAGGTACGGCATCATGCCAACAATCCCAGACGTCTCCGAGGCGCACACCGTCTTCTATATCGCCATGCAACCACATGGCGAGGCGCCATTTGAACACATGAAAATTTTTAATTCGACCGGCGAAGAGATCATCGAACACCGCCGCCGGCGGCTCTCCCTGTTCTGGCCGCAAAAAAAATCGGTGCGACAGCAAACCTCCCGGCGTTAACACCCGACGGAAAGATTCAAGCGCGCGCCGAAAACCATGCGGGTAGTCGAATACCAACATGCACCCGTCACCCACAATTATGTCGCGCGAACTGTCGGCGAGCGGAAGTTCGCACCAATCAGCACAGGCGACGTAGACCTCGGCGGCGTTTGCTCCAGCCCAAGCATATTTGATCATGTCAATTGAGCGATCCACAGCCAACAGGCGAGTTCCGGCAGGCCAATCCATCGCGGCGATTTCAGGGGTCACGCCGAGCAACAGGACCCGAGGCCGTGCCACATTGCTGTGCCGGATGAATAGTTCCAAAGCCCGAATATCTTCGGTTGTCGGCTTGAGGGGCTGTCCGACCTTATGCCACTGGCGGGCGGCCTTGCCCCAATGATCGAGCGGTTTCACGAAATTTTCCTTCAGGCGTCAATGCGCTGATGCCGCAACAATACACCGCCCCGAATAAAAATTCAGGGCGGTGTGTTTTAGTCTGAAACTTGCCGGCGGGTCAGATGAGCTCGAAGTCCGCCACGGCGGGGGCTGAACTGAGATCAGCGACGACGGTATAACCGCCGTCATTCAGCGTTTCATCAGCAAAGAGGGTCGAAGAATTGGGGTCGAACACCAGAAAGGCGGTATCTGTCGGCGTTCCGCCTGAGAGCGACGTGCCATCGAAATCGGCTTCAATGAAAAACGTGCTGTTTAGCGTCAATGCGCCGGTGAAGCTGAACCCAAAGGCCGCACCATCCAACTGAATTATATCTGTGCCGGATGCGAAGTCAGCGATGAAATCACCTTCGAAGTTTAAATTGCCGGACTCCCCGTGATCCTCCCCCAATGAGTTGGTCCAACCCTATAATTAATAGAGGAGGATCAAGACATGGGAATTAAGAGGCACAAGCCGGAAGAGATCGTTGCGAAGCTTCGCCAGGTTGAGGTGCTCGTTGGTCAAGGGATGTCGCGGA
>JAQBTG010000048.1 GCA_027624955.1 Pseudomonadota bacterium | reverse complement strand
TTCGCCAATTGTGGGCAAGTCTGCCTCTGCACCGAGCGCATCTATGTCGAGCGGCCGATCTTCGATGAATTCACGGCACGCCTGAAAGCCGGCGCCGAAGCCTTGACCCTCGGTGCTCCGGAAGACCCCAATACCAACCTCGGACCGCTTATCTCACAGGAGCATCGGGCCAAGGTCACGTCCTATTACGCCCGCGCCAAAGAAGAAGGCGCGGAAATCATTACCGGCGGCGGCGTGCCTGATATGCCAGATGCGCTTGCCGGCGGCTGGTGGATCGAGCCGACGATTTGGACCGGCCTTGGCGATCAATCGGCCATCATCCGCGAAGAAATATTTGGTCCCTGTTGTCACATCCGCCCGTTCGACGAAGAGGAAGAGGTGATCGCACTTGCTAACGACACACCCTATGGTCTGTGTTGCTCGCTATGGACCGAGAATTTATCCCGCGCCCACCGGGTTTCAGCGCGAATGGAAAGCGGGCTGACCTGGGTCAATTGCTGGTTCCTGCGCGATTTGCGTACGCCGTTCGGCGGCGCCAAGCAATCGGGCATCGGGCGCGAGGGCGGCGTACATTCGCTCGAATTCTATACTGAACTGCGCAATGTTTGCGTCAAGCTTTGACGCCGTCGGCGCGTTGACCTTCGACGTCTTCGGCACGGTCGTTGATTGGCGCGCCAGCATCATCCGCGAAGGTGAGGAACTGGGCCGCGCCAAAGGCATCGACCTCGATTGGCCGGTGTTCGCTGACTCCTGGCGCGCGCTCTATCAGCCGGCAATGCAGCGCGTGCGCAGCGGCGAGGTCGCTTGGTGCGCGCTCGACGATCTGCACCGTATGAATCTCGATGAATTGTTGATGCGCCATGGCATTGACGGCCTGACCGTAGAAGAGATCGATCATTTTAACCGCGCCTGGCACCGGCTCGATGCGTGGCCCGACGTTGTGGCGGGCCTCACCCGTCTAAAAACAAAATTTGTTCTGGCGACGCTCTCAAACGGCAATACCGCCTTGCTCGTCAATATGGCGAAGCGCGCATGTCTGCCGTGGGATGCGGTGCTTGGCGCCGAGACCGCCGGCGCCTACAAGCCGCAGCCGCGCGCCTATCTTCGTAGCGCCGAGATGCTCGGGCTGCCGCCCGAGCGTTGCATGATGGTCGCCGCCCATAATGGGGACCTCGCCGCCGCTTCCGCACTCGGCATGAAGACCGCCTTCGTCCGCCGCCCACAGGAACACGGGCCTGATCAGACGAGCGATCTCGAACCGGACGGGACGTGGGATATCTGCGCCGAGGATTTTCTCGATCTCGCCGAAAAGCTCGGCTGCTGAGAAGTCAGAGCCACGGAACTTTTGAGTGCCGATACCGGAATGCATTTGCCTTCCGGCGAGCGCGACCGCCCGGCGTTTGAGGGACCAAATAAAAACGTTAACTAGCTGCTGAGACCGGTCAAATAGGTGACGACTTCGCTGGTTTCGACGACATCTGCCGAGCAGCGGTTCATGTCGAACAGGTTGATCGCCTGTGAAATAGGCATGCGGTCAAACACCGCATCCGACGGCACGATGGCACGATAATTGTAGGAGAACGCATCGAACACGGTTGCGCGCACACAATTGCAGGTTGAACCGCCAGTCACAATTAGCGTGTCGATCTGGCGGTCAATCAAATAGGACAGGAGCGGGGTGCCGAAAAAACTGCTCGGCTTTTTCTTGGTAAGCACCAGGTCGCCCGGCTCGGGCGCGATATCCGTGACAATTTCACTGCCATGGGTACCTTCAAGATAGACGTTCTCGCTTTCCGGTGCGCCAATCTTGGCGTCGAACAGGCCAGCATCGCCAGCCTCCCGGTCGATCGCAAAACGGGTATAGACGATTGGCGCCGCCGCGATGCGGGCAGCGCCGAGGATGTTTTTGATTTGACGCACCGCTGGCCAAGCAACGGCGGGCGCCGCGTAAGGGTATTTGTCCGGATCGTTGCCCGCCTCCTCGCCCGCCATATAGTTTTGCACATCGATCACGATCACCGCCGGACGAACGCCATAGCCGATCGGGCGCGCCCATTGGCCGCGCTCGATCGTCGCCAGGTCGTCCGCGCTCAGATAACGCTGCCAATCCTGCATGGAAATATCTCCGATATTAGCCTTGCCAGGGGCCGATCGGCGTTTCCCAGTTAGCTTTCGACGTGGCGCTCAAAAGCTTCAGGAATAGCTCGGTCTTGCAAAACCGCCAGCCGCCGTCTTCTTTGCGAAAATCAGATTCGTACCAGCCACCAATCCAAGTGTCTTCGGTGGCGCCGCCGCCTTCAGGCGTGGCTTTGGCCAGCTCCCACAGATAATATTCACCGCTCGCCGTTTGGCCGCCCTCGGCCACGGTGATGATTGGCTGCGTCATGTAGTGGAGCGCCCATGGCAACGTCACGGTGCATGTTTCGCGCAATCCTGCGACCAGCGCATCGCGTCCCTGCCAGCCGCCGACGCCCTCGCAATTCCACGATGCATCCTCGGTGAAGCAGGCCGTCAGCAATGCCGGTTCGCCGTTCATGTCCACTGCCTTTGCGTAACGAGCAATGAGCTGCTTGATATCCTCGATATCTTCCATGCGCTGCAAGCGCTTTTCAAAATCTGCCGTCATGTTTTTTTCTCCCTGTTCAAAGATGTTTTGATTAACGTCCCTTGGCGTCGATCGCCGCCATCAAAGCTAGCGTGCGCCGTGCTTTCTCGACAATGGGGTAATCGACGAAATAGCCATCTACTTGGATTGAGGCGGAGCCTTCCGCTTCCGCGGTGGCAAAGGCTTCGACATGCTTGCGCGCCCGGGCAACCTCTTTCGCGCTCGGCGTGAAAACCGCATTCACCGGCTCGATTTGCGCCGGGTGGATGCATAATTTCCCTCGGTAGCCGAGAGAAAGCGCGGTGCGGGCGGATTTTTCTAAATGCTCGTCGTCCTGTAAATCGATAAACACGGTATCGATCGGCGCTTCCAATCCGGCGGCGCGCGAAGCCAGCGCGATTGCCGAGCGTGCGTATATAAGCTCGCTCTCATCCGCCGTCCACACCATGCCCATATCGTTGGTAAAATCGCCGGCACCGAAGGAGAGACGCCTGACGCGGGTTCCCGAGCGCGCGATTTCATCGATTGCCGTCACGCCGCGCCCGGTTTCGATAATCGGCAAAATATCGAGGCCGCCTACCGCCATGCCGCAGGCACTTTCGAGCTGCGCCAAGAGCCAGTCGATGGTTTGCAACTGGCCGGCACTTTCGACTTTGGGCAGAAGGATGCCGTCGAGCCAGGGGCCGATCACTTCTTTTAAATCGCCGTAGCAAAATTCCGTATCGATGGCATTGACGCGGATATAGCCCCGACTAGCGCGTTTGGGCCGCGCTTTCAGCGCTTCGACCACGGTCGCGCGAGTCACCGTTTTTTGTTCGACGGCAACCGCATCCTCCAGGTCGAGCACCACCGCGTCTGCGCCGACGGTAAATACTTTCTCCACCTTTCGCGGGTGATTACCGGGCGCAAACAGCCAGGTTCGCATCGGCTCCATTCGGCTAACTCCTATGTTTCAAATTCAGTTTTGGGCGCCCCACGCGCTCATTTAATCACGGGCGCCCCACGCCCGTTGCAACTCCATCGAATAGGTAAAGCGCCCCGCCGGATGCTCGATGACGGAGATTTCGTAATACCTTCCCGATGGTTCGGCATAGCGGCGGACGATAATCAATGCCGGCGTGCCTTCCGCCACTTCCAATCCGACCGCATGTTCGGCCGAAATTTTGCCCGCGAACATATCGATTTCGACCTTGGCCGGGCGCTGGTCGAAATGGCGGTCGATCAGCAAATGCACAGGGCTGGTATCTTTGCCTATCCACTGCACCAGCGAAGCGTATTTGGGCAGCACGTAAATATTGCTCCAGCACAGCGGCAGGCCGTCGGAGCGCTTGCGCACAGCCTCGATATGGTACCAACGCCGGCGCTGGCGGCCGTCGAGCGTATCCGCCAGCGCCTTGTCTGCGATGCGCTCACGCGCCGAAATGACATGCAGTCGGGTGTCTTCAGGATAATTCAGAAATTCACCCAGCGAGCCCAATGTCTGAACATATTTTGCTGCTGGCTCGCGTGCCTCGACCAATGTGCCTGAGCCTTGGCGGCGCGATACCACACCCATTTCGCCCAGCCTCCTAAGTGCTTGGCGCACGGTGTAGCGGCTGACGCTGAATTGTTGGCACAATTCCAATTCGGACGGCAGCATGCCGCCGACCGGATGGCGGTCGGCGGCGATCTGTCCGAGCAACGCGTCCGCCACTTCTTGATAGCGCAGGCGCGATTTCTGTCCTTTGGCCCTGGTCATGCGATTGTCGTCTGATATTTGCGCCGTGCCAACATTGGCATCCGGCCGGGAGGGCCATTATAAAGGGCAATGGCGGCGCTGCGCAGATATTTCCGACATGTCGGCGCGGCACCGTGGAGAAAACGCTGGAGCGCATGATGAAACTGACTGGAATAAAAGTGCTGGATCTGTCGCGGTTTTTGCCGGGCCCGCACCTGGCCATGATGATGGCGGACCATGGCGCCGAGGTTATCAAGGTCGAAGATACCGGAAACGGCGATCCGGCGCGCCATATCGGGCCACAAAGCGGCGGGCAAACCGTCTATTACCGCAACGCCAACCGTGGCAAGAAGAGCCTATCGCTGGATCTCAAGAACGCGGAAGGGCGAGAGTTGTTCCTCCGCCTGGCGGAAACCGCTGATGTGGTGCTAGAGACGTTCCGCCCCGGCGTCGTCGAACGTCTCGGCATCGGCTATGAAATTGTTGCCGCGCGTGCGCCGCAGGTCGTCTACTGCTCGATCTCTGCCTTTGGCCAGGATGGTCCTTACCGCGACCGTCCGGCGCATGATTTAAGCGTTTGTGCGTTGGCTGGCGTGGCCAGCTTGAGCATCGATAAGGACGGCCAGCCCAATATGCCCTGTATGCCGCCGAGCGATATGGGCGGCTCGTTGATGGCCTTTGCCGGCATCCTAATGGCGCTGGTTGGCCGGGTGCGCACCGGCAAGGGCGATTATCTCGACATGTCGATGTATGACAGCTTGATTTCGTGGACTCCGCACATTGCCGGCAAGGTGCTGGCCGAGGGACGCGCGCCCCATCCGCTGTCTGAGCGCACTCAGGGCGGCGCCGCTTTTTACCGGCCCTATCCGGTCAAGGGCGGAGGCCATATCACCCTCGGCGGCAGCGAAATAAAATTTGTAACAAACTTTCTTACGGCTATGGGACGCGAGGATTTAATTGAGATAGCCAAGCTCCCGCCCGGCGAGCCACAGGCGCCGTTGCGCGACTATCTGAGCGAGATATTTATGACCAAAACCCGCGACGAATGGAGCGCATGGTTCGAGGGCCGCGACATCTGTTTTGCGCCGGTGCTGGACCTGAAAGAAGCCTTCGAGAATGAACATTTGCGCGCCCGCGATATGCTCCTGCACGATGCGGACGGCAACGCTCATCTCGGCATTCCGCTGAAATTCCGTGAAGAGCCCGGAGCGGTGAATATGCACGCGCCCGCGCTCGGCGCGGATTCGGAGGAAATTGCGCTTGGCCTGGGCTTTCATGCCGACGATATCGCCCGGCTGAAAGACCAAGGCGTACTGCGTACCGGCTAGGCGTTCTCACCCTGGCGGCAGCGGCGGATCGATCATTCTGCGGGCGCGCCGCGAGACCACGGCCTCGCGGTAAGCGAGATATATCGTGCTCGAAAAAATCACTGCACCGCCGATCCACACCAGCGCCTCCGGCACCTGACCGAACAGGAAATAGCCGAGCAGGCTGGCCCAAATCAAGCGCAAGAAATCGACCGGCAAGACCGTCGTTGCGTCAGCCTCGCGGAAGGCTTGCGCGAGAAATAGATGCCCGCCGGTGCCGACCATGCCCATCAGGGCGAGCCAGCCCAACTCCTCAACGGTTGGCCATTGCCAAACGAAGGCGGCAGGAATGGCTGAAAGTGGTGTCAGGAAAATCGCCATATAGGCAGTCAGCGTCAGGCTCGATTCGGTGCGCGATAAAATCTTGATCATCAGCATCGCACAGGCCCAGATGATAGAAGAGCCCAGCGCCATCAGGGCGCCGACTTCCAAATCCCCAAACCCCGGGCGAAGCACGATCATCACACCGGCAAACCCTAGAAAAAGCGCGGCCATGCGCCGGTAGCGGATTTTCTCACCCAATAAAAAGACCGCGCCCAGTGTGACGAACAACGGTGCCGTGAACGTCATTGCCGCCACGGTGGCAAGCGGCGCGATGGTCACGGCCGAGAAAAACAACATCATCGAGCCGACATGAATTGAGCCGCGCAGCGCGTGCAATCCAAGACGCTGGGTACGCAGGATGCCGAAGCCATAGCGCAGAAAAAACGGCACCAGAACGATAAAGCCGAACAGATTGCGGAAGAACGCCATCTCGAACGGATGTTGCCCCTCGCCGACATGGCGGATCAGCGCGTGCATAACGGAAAACAAGATGGTCGCGCAGAACAGCAGGAGCATGCCGCGCATTTGGCCGGGGAGCCGCAAATAAGCGGCTGTCAGGAAATCAGAAAGAGCGGTGAATTGTTTCAACGCCGGATATCCGCCTAGCATTCCGCCGCGATCACAGCGGCCAAGACCGCCGAGCGGGGGCCAGCGCTATTTCTTCTCTTTGGTGACGACCGTTCCGCCGGCTTCTTTCCAGGCGGCGAATCCGCCGCCGATATGGGCCACCGGTTTCAAGCCCATGCGCTGGACCGACTGAGCGGCGAGTGCCGAGCGCAGTCCACCGGCGCAGAAAAAGATAAAGCGCTTCCCGCTGGCGAAAAGGTCGCGGTGATACGTGCTTTCCGGGTCAACCCAGAATTCGAGCATGCCACGCGGTGCGTGCACGGCGCCGGGCACCGCGCCCTCGCGCCAGAGCTCCCGGATATCGCGGATGTCGACGAGTTGCACGGCTTCATCTTCGGCAATCTTAATGGCCTCTTCCGCCGTTACGGTCTCGATCTCTGCTTCCGCTTCGGCGCAGAGTTCCTTAACGCCCTTGGTAATCATTCTGCTGCTCTCCCGTTTGCCCGCTCGCTCAGCCTCTGAGCATAAACGCATGGGCGGCGGAATAATAATCTTTCCGGCGGTGCCTCTCCACCAATCCGGTATATGCTGGGTCGATGGTGCAAAACGAGTTTAAACCCGAGCATTTCGCCCGCGAGGATGGCGGCGATGACGAGCTGTTTTACCTTCAGCCGCGCTTGGTGAAGCATATCGACGAGCCTGCATGCGTCGCGCTAGCAGATTACTACGCGCGCACCTTGCCGACGGGCAGCGATATTCTCGATCTGATGTCGAGCTACGCATCACATTTGCCTGCGCACCACGCCCATCGGCGTGTCGTTGGCCTGGGCATGAACCTGAGGGAGTTGGAGGCAAATCAGCAACTAAGCGAACGCCATGTCCACAACCTCAACACCCACCCGGTGATGCCGTTCGCCGATGGCAGCTTTGATGCCTGTATTCTCGCCGTCTCGGTGCAATATCTGACCCGTCCGATAGAGGTCTTCGCCGATGTGGCGCGGGTATTGAAACCCGGCGCCCTCCTCGCCATATCCTTTTCTAATAGGATGTTCGCCAGCAAGGCCGTGGCCATTTGGCGCACCATCAACGACGCGGACCACGCGCGTCTGCTGCAAACATATTTGCGCACCGCCGGCTGTTACCAGGACCTCATATTCGAAGACCTCTCCCCAGCCCCTGGCACATCGGACCCTATTTATGTCGTGAGCGCGCGCCGCGAAATGGTGTAATATCTCTGCACGGAGGAAATGAAATGAGCGAAAAGATCACGAAAACTGATGCGGAGTGGCGCCAAAACCTGACGCCTGAGCAATATCAAGTTCTCAGGCTAAAAGGGACAGAGCCGCCATTCAGTGGTAAATATTGCGACGAAAAATCATCCGGTGATTATGTTTGCGCCGGTTGCGGCGAAGCGTTGTTTGCTTCCGACACGAAATTTGAGTCGCGCTCCGGGTGGCCGAGCTTTTGGCGCCCCATCGAGGCGGACAAGATTGGCGAGCATACGGATAGCAGCCATGGCATGCGCCGCGTCGAGGTGCTGTGCGCGCGCTGCGACGGCCATCTGGGCCATGTTTTTGAAGACGGCCCGCAGCCGTCGGGCCTGCGCTACTGCATCAATTCCGCGTCGCTTGATTTCAAGCCGTCCCAAGATTAGTGCCGAGACTTCCCGTCAAGAGTGTTCCGCGCCGCTGATTGTTGGATCTCCAAAATTAAAGCGTTCAGCTTTTTACGTTGCGCCTTGCCAGTTGAAGTTCTCGGTATTCGCGAAACTCTAACCATCAAAAAAGAACCTAAATGAGATGAGATTAGCGGCGCGCTAACGTCTCTGATTTCTTTGAGATCGGCCGAAGAATTGAGCACCAAAGCGATGCATAATTGGTGCAGCCCATCAGCGTTTGGCAACGCCGTAACGCAAAAATCCTCTGCCTGTATGACCTTTCGCAAGCGCTCTTCGAAATACTCCGGAGTATATTTCTGTCCGCCGATATTGATGAGGTCATCGACCCGCCCGATCAGCTTCAGGGAACGCGGGCCAACCATTTCCCCCACGTCTCCCGGATAAAACCAACCGTCGTGGAACATCGTGGCCGTCGCCGCTGGATCAGTATCATAGCTGTCGATACAGCCGCCGCTTTTGACGCGCACCAGACCGGGCTGCCGCCATACAGGAAGGTGGTGATCGTCAACGGTTTCGACCTCAACACCGGGGAGAACCATGCCTACCCCTCCGGGCCCGACGATGCTAATCGGTCCTGATTCGTTGGAGCTGTAATTCACAAACAGAGTTGTCGCGAGCCTCCGGCTGGCACGCGCCCGCAGCGTCTCCCCAACGCCGCCGCCGAATACGGATATGGTTAGGTTGTCCGGCTTAACAAAATCATCGGGCAAGGTATCCAATGTCTTCTTCAGGACGGACGGCAGTACGGAAAGATGCGTGACATCATATCGAGCAATAGTTTCAGCGACGCCATCTTGGCTGTTGTAGACGCAACATCCGCCTACCCGGATACAGGCAGCCGCATAATTATAAATTCCCCGAAGCGCAAAGGATGGCCAAACGAGAAACCGAGATTGCTGATCAAACCCGGCCCTGAGCTGGGCTTTTTCTGCTCTATTTTCGTGCATCCGCATATTCTCGATGATCCGCTTCGCATCGCCTGTGGTTCCGGAAGTGAAGGAAACGCAGAACGGTGCATCGTGCGGCAGCACTGGCCGCGGCCGGTCATATTCGGCATCGGCAGCCAGGACGTCTAGAAACCAGCCGCGTGATATTATTTGAGCCCGTTTGGCGTTGGGCGGAACATGGTCTTGCGAACAAATGACCAAATCAACAGCGGCCAGCATTTTGCCATGATCCACGGCTCCGGCTCTTGTGTAGGTGAATGTGACGATACCAAGCGTCTCGAACGCCAACATCAGCAGCCAATGCGGATAGAGCGAGGTCCACTCGATCGCAACCGTAGCGCCATTTTCTAACTCAAGCCTTCGCGCTACATCTACGAACTGGTGCAAATGCCGGTTAAACTCGGCGTAGGTGACGTTCCTGTGATTGTCGATGACGGCAATATCAGATGGATTTAATTCAGCGTTATGAGAAATATAGTCCAGTGTGAAATTAGGAAAATTTTCCCCTGAGGCCACATAATTGTCCTCGTATTTCGTCATCATTCGGCCCGATTAATCTATCAATTCAACATTCTAAGAAATTGTAACAAGTCTATAATTACCTTAAAAGCACCATTCGATCCGTAGCGTGATAGCTTGTGCGGGTCACAAACAAAGAACGGAGCGGGGCATGCGCGAGATCGTCAGCGGTATTCAAACCTGGGCTTGGTTTTCAGAACCGCATGGCTATGACTTTAACGGCCATTTGGTTCGCGAGTCTGGTGGCAATATCTGTATCGATCCGGTCGTGCCGACCGATTCTGACCTTACCGCCCTTGCCGATGCAGGCGTCAGCCACATTGTTCTAACCAACCGCAATCATTCGCGTGCCGCCAACCTTATCCGGGCGCGCACGGGAGCAAAAACCCTCATCCACGCCGACGATGCGGCTCATGCGCGCAGCCAAGATACTGAGATCGACGGCACGCTGGCCGTCGGCGCCCGGATCGGGTCTTTTGACGTCATCGCCGCGGCCGGAAAATCACCCGGCGAAATCGCGCTCTTTTGGCCCGCGCGGAAAATTCTCCTGGTCGGCGACGCGGTCATCGGCAACTCGCCTGGAGCTTGTGCGCTGCTGCCGGAACGAGTCATGGATGACCCAGATCGCCTGCGCCAGAGCGTTCGTGATTTCCTGGCGCTCGATTTTGACACGCTCCTTGTCGGTGACGGCGTGGCAATCCTTGGGGACGCCAAGGCACGGCTGCGAGAACTCGCCGAGACATTTAGCGGCTAAAGTCACTAGCGCTATCTGGCGCGCAGCAATTCCATGGCGCTATCTGGCGCGCCCTAATTCTATTGCCTCAGCGTAGGTCGTCCAGCACCGCGTAGATGGCATCGAGGTTTGAGCGACCGAGCGCGCGGCTTCGCGCCGGTGACCAGCCTTGGCGCTGTTCGCTGCCGTCGGCCACATCTTTGAACGGCATTTCCAAGGTCATCGCCAGGCAACTGAAGCGTTCGGCGATCCAGTTGGCGCCGATTTTCAGGTTAGCGGCGCCGCGCTTGTTGGCCGGATAGCCATGACTGACCTGAAAATCAGGATTGGCCTGTAGCAACGCACTCTTATAGGCGCCGAGCAATTTGCCTTGGCGCTTGGAGAACGACGGCACACCTTCCGGCCCGGCGATGAAATTATGCGGGATCGCCTCGTCGCCATGCACGTCTAAGCAAAAATCCACACCCACTTCTTCCATGCGCTGGCGCACCCAATAGACTTCCGGGCTTGTCTCCCGGCTCGGTTCCTGCCATTCGCGATTTAGATTGATGCCCGCTGCATTGGTGCGCAGATGTCCGCGCCGGCTGCCATCCGGGTTCATATTGGGGACAATATGAAATACGGCTTTTTCCAGCACAGCCCGCGCCACTGCATCGTCGCTGTCCAACAGGCGTTCGAGGAAACCTTCCATCCACCATTCCGCCATCGTCTCGCCGGGATGCTGGCGCGCGATCGCCCAGAGCGGGCGCTTTCCCGGCCCAGGCGCGCCGATGCTCAGCAGATCGATCTGCTGTCCGTCCACTGTCTCGCCCAGGGTCTCCAGAGCGGCGAGGGGCGAATCGAGGGTGCGGGCCAGAAGATCGTGATGCCGTTCCATCGAATAGGGCGCAAAATAGGCGTAAAAGACGCTGTCGCGCTCCGGGCGATGGTGGATGATGAGCTTGGTGCCGTCATACTCGGTGGCAACCCGGAACCAATCCTCACGGTCGTAAGAGGCGACGGCGCGGTAATTCTCCCAACCGCGCGCATAGGAGGCGGCGCCCGCATTGGTGATTTTCAGAGCGCAGTCCTTCCCCTTGGCGCCGCTCAAGCGAAAATAGAACCACTGAAAAAATTCCGAATCCTGATCGTTGCGAATCTCCAGCCGAATGTCCGACGGGTCGGAACATTCGCGGCAGATAATATTTCCGCCATCGAAGGCGCTGCTGATCTTCATGTTTTTAAGCCCCAAATATTGCGTCGCGCGAACTTAATCGAGCGGCGCCTCATTTGCATCTTTGTTCGGCGCGGTATCATTTGCCCCGGCTCTGCTGCCGGGCTAGATAGACGCCACCATGGATTACCTCCGTTTTATCAGCCAGCACCGACGGTTCCTCGCCTTCGGCATGGTGGTGGCGCTGTTCTCAAGCTTCGGGCAGACCTATTTTATCGGCCTGTTCAGTGCCGAAATCCGCGCCACATTTTCTCTCTCGCATGGCGATTTCGGCTTGATCTATTCTCTGGCTTCCCTGGCCGCTGGCGTTTGCCTGATGTGGCTGGGCGGCTTTGTCGACCGCCTCGACCTCCGCCTGTGGATCGCGATCCTCGGCGTTGCGGCGGTCGGCGCATGCATTGTCATGGGTGTGGCGTCATCGGTTGTGGTCTTGGGCATCGCGCTGTTTTTGCTGCGCCTCAGTTGCCAGAGCCTGCTTGCCCATACCTACATGACTTCGATGGCGCGCTATTTCGATAGCGGGCGCGGCAAAGCGATTAGCATTGCCATGCTTGGCCATCCTCTCGGCGAGGCGGTGCTTCCGCTCGTCTCGGTCGCCTTGATGGCGGCGCTCGGATGGCGCGGTGCGTGGCTGGTCTACGCCGGTGTCGGTGCGGCGCTGTTTTTTCCGCTTCTGATGTGGCTGCTTCGCGGCCATGGCGAGCGCCACCGGAGTTATTTGGCGAGAATGGCCGAGCCGTCCGCCTCGTCGCGCGAAACTGGCCGCCAATGGACGCGCGGCGAAGTCCTGCGCGATGTGCGGTTTTATCTCATTCAAATCGCTTTGATGGCGCCACCCTTCATGTTCACTGGCCTGCTTATTCACCAAGTTCATATGGCCGAGGCCAAGGGCTGGTCGTTGGCCTGGCTGGCGACCTGTTTTTCCGTCTATGCCGCAACATCGATTGCCAGTTCCCTGACGATGGGCCCGCTGATTGACCGCATCGGCGCCACCCGGATCGCACCGCACGCGCTGCTACCGATCGTGGTTTCGATGCTGGCTCTTGCGCTTTCCAGCCACCCGGCGGCGACAATGGTGTTCATGGCCGGGCTAGGTCTCAGCATGGGTATCGTATTTACCGCGTTTACGGCGATCTGGGCCGAGCTCTACGGGGTGCGCCATCTCGGCGCCATTCGCTCGGTGGTGATGTCATTGATGGTCCTGGTCAGCGCCATCGCGCCGGCCATTATGGGCTGGCTGTTTGATGCCGGCGTGACGGTGGAAACGCTGGCGGTTATTTTCGCCGTCTGGGCGTTTGCCGGATGGCTGCTGCTGTTGATCGTGATCCGGCGCTGGAAGGCGTCGCCGATAGAACTCGGCACAGCCTGATAATCCCGCGCCAACGCTCACGGTAGCTGCGGATTCGCCGGAGAGCGCCATCGCTGCGCCCCTCACCCACGCGATCCGCAGCGAAACGCGCCGGGCAATCTTTCTCAGCTATGGCCTTAACTTTTCATTTCACCATGTGCTTGACGACGAATTTTACCGTGAGGCCCTGGACCACGATCGAGAAGATGACGACGCCGTACGTGACGGCGAGGATCGTTTCCTTGATGCTGCTTTCTGGCAACGACAACGCGAGAGCGACGGAGATGCCGCCGCGCAAGCCACCCCAGGTGAGTACCGGAATGGCGCCCTTGGTGAAATCGCGGCGCAGCGAGAGAGCGGTGAGCGGCGTCGCCACGCTGATAAAGCGCGCCGCCAACGTGAGCGGGATGGCGATGATCATCAGCAGCACCACATTGCCCGAGATGCTGAGCACAAACACCTCGAAGCCGATCAGCAGGAACAGGGCGGAGTTCATGATCTCGTCCAACAGCGACCAGAATTTCTGCACATGATCGCGAGTCTTGTCGCTCATGGCGAAACGCGTTCCGTGGTTGCCGATCAGCAGCCCGGCGATCACCACAGCAATCGGCCCGGAGAGATGCAGCGCCGCAGCAACGCCATAGGTCAGCATGACGAGCGCCAGCGTGATCAGCACTTCCAGGTTATGCTCATCGATCGATTTCAGGGCGAGATAGGCGATGTAACCGAAGGCCAATCCGAGCGCCGCGCCGCCGAGCGCTTCTTGCGCGAACAAACGAATGATATCCAACACGCCGACGCTGTCACCGCCATGGCCGCCACCACCGGTGGCGATCGCCACCATGATGATGAACACCACAACGCCGACGCCGTCATTAAAAAGGCTCTCGCCGGCAATCTTGGCTTCCAGCGGCTGCGGCACCTTGACCGTTTTTAGGATGCCGAGCACCGCCACCGGGTCGGTCGGTGAGATGAGTGAGCCGAACACCAAGCAATAGATCAACGGAATATTGATATCGAGCAGCGAAGAGACGCCCCACACCGCGAAACCGACCATGAACGTCGACATCAACACGCCCACTGTCGCCATGGTGCCGATGGCCCATTTGCGGCTCAACAAATCGCCTAAATTGACATGCAGCGCGCCGGCGAAAAGCAGGAAGCTCAACATGCCTTTCATCAGCACATCGTGGAAATCGATGTTGGCGAGTACCGAACGGACCGATTCCTGCAGCCCCAACGCCGGGAAGATGGCGTCAATAGCGATGGCGCCGAGCGATGCGAGAAGTGCGATGACGACAATGCCGATGGCGTGGGGGAAGCGGAGCCAGCGATGATTGATATATCCGAACAGCGCGGCCAGCGTGACAATCACCGCGGCGGCATTGAGAAGCGAGAGATCTAACATAGAAAAGGAACCTAATTTTTAGGGCTAAGCCGCGAGTGGCGATAGTGAACTGCGCGATGTGGATTTTCGGTTTGGTCGTATTTTCCTGCACCGCAGAGCATATCACCTCTGGCACAAAATGAGGTGTCGAGTAGGATCATATTTCGTCGCAGGGCGCGAACAGGATTCGGAGATTACCTATGTATAAGGGCATGTACACCTATGCCTGGGATTTGAACGAAGAGGGCGTTGAGACGGTGCTCGAGCGCTACCGCGCGTGCGGCATCAATACAATCACTCTGGCCGCCAGCTATCATGCCGGTAAGTTTTTGCGCCCCCATGCGCGGAAACGCCGAGTCTATTTCCCTGAAGACGGCACGGTCTATTTTCTGCCGCGCCAGGAGCGTTACGGCGCGATTCACCCGATCATGAACAGCGTGTTGGCCGAGCATGATTTCTTCGACGAACTGCGCGTTTACGCGCCCGATATGAAACGTGTCGCTTGGACCGTCTGCCTGCACAACACCGAGCTTGGCATTCGCCATCCCGAATATGCCGTGCGCAATGCCTACGGCGATCCCTACCATTACAATCTCTGCCCGGCCTTCGAGGAGGTGCAGGAGTATGTCGCGATATTGTGCGCTGACATGGCAGAGCTTTATGAACTCGACGGGATCGCCCTGGAAACGCCGGGATTTCTGCCTTACGAGCATGGCTTTCATCACGAATTTTCGCTGCTGCCGCTCAATCGTTGGGTCAAATGGCTGCTCGGTCTCTGTTTCTCCGATGCTTCCGTCGCTGGCGCGGCAGCGGCGGGAATTGATGTCGCGCATCTCCGTCAGCAGACCATGACTTCAATCGATCATTTCTTTGCCAACGCCAAGGCGGTGCCTGACGAGACCGCGTTTGAATGGTGGATCGCCGATCTAGTGACCGATCCGGAATGGGCCGCCTTCCTGAATTGGCGCTGTTCCGTGGTAACTGATCTCGTAGCGCGCGTTCGCGCGGCGGTGCCTAAGGAAACCGAGCTCGTCGTCATTCCAACTGTGCAACGGCCAACCGCGGCGTCCTGGTTTGAAGGCAGTGATCTAAAGCGGCTGGCCGAAGTTGCCGATGTTTTGGAAATCCCGGCATATGAACCAAGCGCCGAGGCGGTGGCGATCGACGCCGGAGATGTGCGCCGGCGTGTCGGCCCGGAGGCCAAGCTCAATTTCATCCTGCGCCCGACCTATCCCGACCTTGCCAATGGCGCTGAAACCGTGGCCGCCGCGAAGGTGCTGAAAGACGCTGGCGCATCGGGCCTCGCATTTTATAATTACGGCCATATGGCATTGGCGTCGCTTGATTACGTGCGCGACGCACTGAAGGTCTTTGATCCTGTTAGCAACGACACCTAACTGGGAGAAGCGCAATGAAACGCTACACCGACAAGAAAATCATGGTGACCGGCGGTGGCGGCGGTATCGGCCGCGCCATCTGCTTGCGTCTCGCTGGCGAAGGCGGCGCAGTCACGGTGCTCGACAAGAATAAGGAAGCGGCGGACGAGACCGTGCGCCAGGTCATGGCGGCGGGTGGTAGTGCTGCCCCGGTCATCGCCGATATCACCGACTGGGACGCGGTTCAAAACGCCGTCGCCGAAGCAGAATCGGCACTCGGCGCCCTCGATGTCCTGATCAACAATGCCGGCTGGGCGCTGCGTGGCAGCGTAGAAGAAACCGCGCCGGACGAGTGGGATCAGGAGATCACGGCGAATTTGCGCATCCATTTCCTCGCCGCCAAGGCGGTGCTGCCCGGTATGGTCGCGCGCAAGCACGGGGTGATCGTTAATATCGGCTCGGTCAATGGCTTCGTCGCACTCGGCAATCCGGGCTATAGCGCTGCCAAAGCCGGGCTCTACAGCCTGACCCAAGCGCTCTCCGGCGAATACGGCCCGAAGGGCATCCGCACCAATATGATCTCGCCCGGCACCATCGAGACCGATATCGAAACCTGGCGCATTCGACGCGCCAAGAACCCGGAAATATTCGACACCTTGGCACGCTGGTATCCGGTCGGTCGAGTCGGCCAGCCCGAAGACATCGCCGCCGCCGTTGCCTTTATCGCCGCCGATGAAGCCGCCTTCGTCAATGGCGCCAACTTGATGGTCGATGGCGGCCTCACCGCCAGCCTCAACCCGATGATCGAGGAATTCGTGTTGGAGTAGGGTAGGGGACGCCGCTCAAGTCCCGCGAGTCATAAGCGTGCCCTGACCAGCGGCGCAGAGAGTTTCTACACCATCATTAATGGCAAAGACGTCACAGCGCACGATTGTCAGCGTGCGGCCCGATTTGATCACTTCACTGCGCGCGATCAGCGCCTCGCCGGAAGCCGGTGCGAGATAGTTGATCTTGATTTCAACGGTGAGAATATCCGTCCCGGGCTCGAACAGGGTAAACGCCGCATAGCCGCCGGCCACATCGGCAAGTGCCGCAACCACGCCGCCATGTAAAAAACCGTTCTGTTGCGTGAGTTCTTTGCGCGCCTTGAGGTGCACTGTGCAGCGGCCGGGCGCGATCTCGCCCAGTTCGGCGCCGAGATGGAGCATAAAGGTCTGGCGCGCATAGCTCTCCCGTACGACCGCCGCGTAATCCGGGTTGCGCGGGGTAAACGGCACCGCTTGTGCCCTGACGCCAGGCCTCAGTTCAGGCGCACGATCTCGCCGCTATCGATGCTCTCCTGCGCGGCGAGGACAATGCGCAGCGAATCCACACCGTTCTGCATGTGATCGGTGAGGTCGATATCTTCATTGATCGTCTTCAGCAGATATTCCTGCTCGCGGTCGCACAGCTCTTGATGGCCCGGCTCGTCGGCCATGTTGATCCACTCGTCTTCATGGACGAATTTGTTGTTTTCGTCGATCTCGCTCGAATGGCACAGAATGGCGTTGGTTTTGACATGCGAATCGATATCGTCCGACGACGCATGCTCCTGACCTTCTTGCGGCACGACAATCGAGACCGAGCCCTTCGGGCCAACCACATCTTTCACGAAAAACGCGGTCTCGCTCATCATCGGCCCCCAGCCGGCTTCGTACCAGCCGACCGAGCCGTCATCGAATTCGACATGCAGATGGCCGTAATTCTGCACCTTGGTCTCGTCGCTGAGCTTGGCCCCAATGCCATGCACTTTGATTGGCCTGGCGCCGGTCATCTGGCACATGACATCGACATAATGCACGCCGCAATCGACAATCGGGGTCAGCGATTGCATCAGATTGCGGTGCCAGATCCACGGCTCGCCGCTCGATTGCTGGTTGAGGTTCATACGCATGACGAGTGGCTTGCCGAGCCCCTGCGCGCGCCGGATGAATTCCATCCAGGCCGGGTGGACCCGGAGGATATAGCCGATCACCAGCTTCTTGTTGGCGGCTTTGGCCATGTCGATGATCTGTTGCGCATCGGCTACGGTGGTGGCCAGCGGCTTTTCGGTAAATACATGGCAGCCGGCGTCAAACGCCTTGCGGCAAAAATCGGCATGGCTGTCGGGATAGGTGTTGACGGAAACGACATCGGGCTTGGTTTCTGCCAGCGCCTTATCGAAATCGGTAAATTTAGGATAGCCGCTTAACTCGCTCGGCAGTTCGCTGCGCTCGTGAATCGAGGGGCTGCACAAGCCGACGATCTCGAACCCCTTGAGTTTGTGATAGGCCAGCGCGTGGCTGCGGCCCATATTTCCGACACCCAATACCAGCACCTTATGCGCGCCATTTTGCATGATTGATGTCTCCCTATTTGCCTTTTTGCTTGGCCTTAACCTACACCTCTCTCGCGGCGCCGTTAAGCTCCGTTTCGACGAAGGGCGCGGCCAGGCCTGGCGCCAGTGACCCGGCCATCCTCGCGGATGACCTCGCCATTGACCATCACTACATCGATGCCCGCGGCTGGCGTGGTCGGCTTCTCGAAGGTCGAGCTGTCGATCACCGTTTCCGGATTGAACATCGTGATATCGGCGAACGCGCCTTGGCGCAGCACGCCTCTGTCCTTCAGACCAAACTGCTCGGCGGAGAGCCCGGTCATGCGACGCACCGCATCTTCCAGGGTAAACAATCCAAGGTCGCGCGCATAATGGCCAAGAACGCGCGGAAAGGTGCCCCAGAGCCGCGGATGCGGGTGCTTGTCATGTGGCAGACCGTCCGAGCCGACCATGGCATGCGGATAGGCGAGGATGCGCTGCACATCAGCTTCGTCCATCATGAAATAGATCGCGCCGCCCGGGATCAACTGCTCCGCTGTCTCGCGTGCCGAACACCCCAGTTCGGTGGCGATATCCGCCAAATCGCGGCCGGCGAATTCGGGCCGGGCGTCGGACCAGGTGATGATGACGCGCGCCGCCGTCTCGACCATCTCGACCATGATCACGGTTGAGCCTGCCGTATAGGGATAGACATCGAGACCGACTTTCTGGTCGCCCCGCGCGGTGTCGAAGCGCGCCAACGTCTCGACGCTGCGGCCGTGGTTTTCCTTGCCAGCGCATTTATGGTGCGACACCACAATCGGCAGATTGGCACGCCGGCCGATCTCGAACGTCTCGTCGAGGGATTTGTCGATATCCACGCCTTCATTGCGCATATGGGTAACGTAAATGCCGCCGCCGTCGCTGGTAACTTGCGCCAACGCGACGATCTCGTCGGTCGGCGCCGCCTTGTTGGGCGCATAAATCAGCCCGGTGCTGAAGCCCGTGGCGCCCGATTGCATGGCCTCTTCCACCACTTTCGCCATGGCGTCGATCTCGCTCGTCGTGGCGCCGCGCTCGACATCGCTCATGGCGCCGAGGCGAAGCGTCGAATGGCCGATCAGGAACGCCGCATTGGCCGCCGCCGGAGTTTCATCGAGAGCATCGAGATAGTCGCCGAAACGCTCGAAGCGATAATCGCTGCTGCCGCCGAGGAGGTCCAAGGGCGGCGGCGGTGCATCGCCCTTAAGCACCAGCGGTGCCAAGCTGATGCCGCAATTGCCGACCACCACCGTCGTCACGCCCTGGCTGGTCTTGGGTGTCATGTCGGCGTCGCGGAACAAGAGATTGTCGTCATGCGTGTGCACGTCAATAAAACCCGGCGCAACGACCCGCCCCGTGGCGTCAACCCGGCGCCCGGCTCGCATCTGGCCGAGATCACCGATGGCGGTGATGCGATCACCTGTGACCGCGACATCGGCGCGCACTCGCGTGGCGCCGGTGCCGTCAATCACGTCTCCGCCCGCGAACAAAATATCGCAGGCACTCTCTGCCGCTTCGTTCATCTGTTTGCTCCCTCAACCGCCGGGCGGTCGCGCTTGCCAGAATGCCGAACGCATTCTGGGGTTTCGCCTCCCTAGACCATGACGTCGCCGCCATTCATGTTCATCGACGCGCCGACATAGAACGAACCTGCATCGGAGGCCAGCAGGAGCACTGTCGGTACAACCTCTTCAACCCGCCCCGGTCGCTTGATCGGCATCGAGTCTTCTTTTGCGCGCCGCCAGGCTTCGGGGATGCCCATGTAGAGCGGCGTATCGATCGGCCCCGGGTTGATCGAATTTACCGTGATGCCATGCTCTACCAGCTCATAGGCGAGCGAGCGGGTGAAACCCATCACGCCGGCCTTGGTGGCGCAGTAATGGGCCATCAAGGGGGCACCTTTATGCGCTAATTGCGACGAGAAATTGATGATCCGGCCCCAGCCTTTGCGCTTCATCGCCGGGATCACTTCACGCGAGCAGAAGAAGATGCTGTCGAGATTGACGCGCATCATGTCGTCCCACATTTCGGTCGACATGTTTTCGATCAATTCGGTGGTGTCGATGCCGGCATTGTTGACCAGAATGTCGATATCGCCGAGTGCCGAAGCGGCGGCGGCGAAGGCGCTCTTGACTGAGGCTTCGTTGCCGACATCGCAAGCCAGGCCAATGGTTTTCACGCCGCTCTTGGCGGCGGCTGCCGCCACCTCCTTGGCGCCGGCCTCGTTTCTGTCCAACACCGCGACGCTAGCGCCCTCTTCGGCGAAAGATAACGCGACGCCCCGGCCCATGCCGCTAGCGCCGCCGGTGACGATTGCTGTCCTGCCCGATAATTTAGCCATGAACGTTCCTCTTGGATGATGGTTCGGTGAAAATTCCGGCGCCATCGTACTTGTCTCCGGCGTCCGGCGAAACTCCTCTCTGCCGCTTTCCGGTTGAGGCGGGATGGAGCGGGCGTTAATCTCGCTCCACCACAGCAAACGAGTATTGAGAGAGCGGGGAGAGATGCTTCTAACGCCGACGGAAACCGAGCGGCTGCTCATTTTTAGCGCCGCCGAACTGGCCCGCAAACGCCGCGCGCGAGGCCTGAAGCTCAACCATCCGGAGGCCATCGCCCTGATCTGCGATGAAATCCTCGAAGGTGCCCGCGATGGCCGCACGGTCGCCGATCTCATCGGCTTCGGCGCAACCATCCTCAACAGTGATGATGTGATGCCGGGTGTCGGCGACATGATGCCGATGATCCAGGTCGAGGGCATGTTCCCCGACGGCACCAAGCTGGTGACGGTGCATGACCCAATCCGCCCCGGCAAGGAACAGATCGCCGAAGCGGATCAAGTACGGCCCGGCGAGATTATTGCCGCCGAGGGCGACATCGAATTGAATGCCGGTCGGCGCCAGGCCAGCGTGCGCGTCACCAACACTGGGGACCGCCCGGTCCAAATCGGCAGCCATTACCACTTTTTTGAGGTCAACAAAGCGCTCGATTTCGACCGCGAGGTGTCGTTCGGCATGCATCTAGACGTGCCGGCCGGCACGGCCATGCGCTTCGAGCCGGGCGAGGCCAAGGAAGTCGCTTTGGTGGCGTTCGGCGGTACGGGCGAGATCTTCGGCCTCAACAGCCTGACAGACGGCTCACACCTCTCGGAGGCCAATAAACAAGCGGCGCTCAGCCGCGCGCGCGAACGCGGCTTTAAGGGGGCCTAAATGGTCAAGATCACACGCGAACATTATGCCGCGCTCTACGGCCCAACCACGGGCGATGCCGTGCGCCTCGGCGATACCGCGCTGCTCGCCGAAATCGAGCATGACTATGCCTTTCCCGGCGATGAATGCTTGCATGGTGGCGGCAAGACGCTGCGCGACGGCATCGGCCTTGTTTCGGGCCTCAATAGCGCCGACGGCGCGCTCGATATGCTGGTGTCAAATGCCATCGTGATCGACCCGGTATTGGGCGTGGTGAAAGGCGACATCGGCATTAAAGAGGGGCGAATCGCCGGCGTTGGCAAAGCCGGCAACCCGGAAATCATGGATGGCGTCCACAAGAATTTACTGTGTGGCGCCTCGACGACGGTGCGCGACGCCGAAGGCCTGATCGCCACGCCGGGCGGCATCGATGTGCATGTGCATTTTGATAGCGCACAGCTCTGCGAGCATGCCATTTCGAGCGGTATTACCACCATGATCGGCGGCTCGCTCGGGCCGATTACCGTCGGCATCGATTGTGGCGGCGCCTGGAACGTCGGTAAAATGCTGCAATCGGCGGAACATTGGCCGATTAATTTCGGCTTTCTCGGGCGCGGCAATTCGTCCAAATCCAATTCACTGCCCGATCAGCTCGCCGGCGGCGCAATGGGGCTGAAAATCCATGAAGATTGGGGCGCCATGCCGGCGGCCATCGATACCTGCCTCTCGGTCGCCGATGAAATGGATTTCCAGGTCCAACTGCATACCGACACGCTGAACGAAAGCGGCTTTCTTGAAGACACCCTGGCGGCGATCAAGGGCCGCACCATCCACATGTATCATGCCGAGGGCGCCGGCGGTGGCCATGCGCCGGATATCATCCGTATCGTCGGCGAGCATAACTGCCTGCCGTCCTCGACCAACCCGACCAACCCGTACACCCGAAACACCTTCGACGAACATCTCGACATGATCATGGTGTGTCACCATTTGAACCCGGCGGTGCCCGAGGACGTCGCCTTCGCCGAAAGCCGGGTGCGCGCCGAGACCATCGCGGCGGAAGACGTGCTGCATGATATCGGCGCCATCTCGATGCTCGGCTCGGACAGCCAGGGCATGGGGCGGATTGCGGAGGTGATTTGCCGCACCTGGCAGCTCGCCAGCAAGATGCGCGAGCAGCGCGGGCGCTTGGCGGAGGAGCGCACCACGCGCGGCGATAATGAGCGCATCAAGCGCTATATCGCCAAATATACCATTAACGCGGCGCGCAGCTTCGGCATCGACCAGCATATCGGCTCGCTGGAAGACGGCAAGCTGGCTGATGTGGTGCTGTGGCGCCCGGCTTTCTTCGGCATCAAGCCCGAATTGATCATCAAGGGCGGCTTCATCGTCTGGTCGGCGATGGGCGATTCCGCTGCGTCGTTGATGACCTGCGAGCCGCTGATGATGCGCCCGCAATGGGGCGCCTTCGGCCGCGCCAAGGAGGCGCTCAGCATGAGCTTTGTGTCCCAGGCGGCGATGGATGTCGACATCAAAGGCAAGCTCGGCCTGAACAAAACCGTGGCGGCGGTCAAAGGCACGCGCGCACTCAACAAGGGCCACATGCTGCACAATGATGTCTGCCCCGAGATCACCGTGAACCCGGAGAATTTCGAGGTCTTCGTTGATGGCGTCCTGGCAACCTGCGAGCCGGCCGAAACCTTGCCGCTCACCCAACGCTACATGCTGCGCTGATGGATCTCATCCTCAGAAACGCGGTTTTGGTCGGCGGCGATGGGCGCACAGTCGATATCGGCATTGAAGACGGACGCATCAAAGCCATCGAAGCCGGCCTCGCGGCGGAGGGCGAAACCCTCGATCTTGGCCGGCGGCTGCTGTCGCCGGGCTTTATCGAGACCCATATCCACCTCGACAAGGCCTGCATCATGGATCGTTGCCGCTCCGAAAAGGGCGATTTGGCTGAGGCCATCGACGAGGTCACAAAATCCAAGAAGGAATTTTCGGAAGAGGACGTTGCCGCCCGTGCATCGCGCGTGCTGGAAAAATGCGTCAGCCACGGCACCACCCATATGCGCACCCATCTCGAGGTCGATCCCGGCATCGGCATGCGCGGCTTCAACGGCGTATTCCCGCTGATTGAACAATGGCGCTGGGCGATCGACATAGAGATCTGCGTTTTCCCGCAGGAAGGGCTGCTCAACAATCCCGGCACCGACGAACTGATGGTCGAGGCGCTGCGACGCGGCGCCCGGGTGATCGGCGCCGCGCCCTACACGGATTCCGACCCGCACGGCCAGATCGACCGCGTCTTCGAGCTCGCGCGCGAATTCGACGTCGATATCGACATGCATCTCGATTTCGGCGAGGACGCCGAACAGCTTGATGTCGATTATGTCTGCGATCTGACCGAGGTCTTCGATTATGGCGGTCGGGTGACGGTCGGCCATGTCACCAAGCTTTCGACCGCCACGCCGGCGCATTTCAAAGCCACCGCCAAACGCATGGCCGACGCCGGCGTCGCCGTGACGGTGCTGCCCTCGACCGATCTGTTCCTGATGGGCCGGGTCGATGAAAAGAGCGTCAAACGCGGCGTGACGGCCGCGCACAAGCTCCTCAAAGACGGCGTCAATTGCTCTCTCTCGACCAACAACGTGCTGAACCCGTTCACCCCGTTCGGCGATTGCTCGCTCCTTCGCATGGCCAATCTCTACGCCAACATCTGCCAGGTCGGCGCCCGCGCCGAAATACGCGATTGCTTCGACATGATCACCAGCCGTTCGGCTGGGATTCTGGGATTGGAGAATCATGGCGTGCACATTGGCGCCCCGGCCGATCTCGTCGTCATCGACACCGACCAACCCGAAACCGCCGTCGCCGAACTTGCGCCGCCGCTCTTCGGCTTCAAGCGCGGCCGCATGACCTTCAAACGCGCGCCGGTTGAGATTTTGAAGCCGTAGGTTCTAGTGGTTGTGACTCGGCAATGCCTCCAATGCAGCGGGAATATCAACTACGATCGACAAATTCATTCAGTCCGGCAATGTGCAGAGAACGACGCCGGATAGGCCGTACAGCGATATTGATAGTTAGGAGGTTCGGGGTGTTTTGTTCGAAATCGATATTGACGACCGCTGCGATCATGGCATCCGCAGTGATCATGGCGTCGTTTATTGCCTTCGGCACGGAAGCGGCCGACCAGCGATCCAAGGAATCTGCGCTTCAGGAATTGATGGAATTGACTAAGTGGGATTCACTCGCGACCCAAATGGTCGAGCAAATGATGCCCACTGTCGTCAATGAAGTACGAATGGCGGTTCCCGATCTGCCTGAACGCGGCTATCAAATATTCGAGGAGGAATTGAGGAAGGGGTTCGAACACAGAATGCCAGACTTCTCGACAGCATTTATACAAATCTACGCCAAGCGGTTCACCCTCTCGGAAATTGAATATTTGACTCAATTCTACAGAACGCCGATCGGAAGAAAATTTGTCGAAGAGCTTCCTGCAATTACTCTGGAGGCGACGGAGTTCGGGCAGAATTTGGGAGCCGAAGTGGGCGCGTTGGCCGGCGAAATAGCTTATGAGAGAATGGTGAAAGAGGGTTTGGTTCAGTAGGCTCCCTGGCTCTGAACCGTCGATACGAGCAAATGCCCGATCCGGATCAACGACATCTACTGGTCCAGATTATTGTTCGTCCCGCAACCATACCGTGATCGATTTTTGGAGCTACGCATGAAAGCTGGGTCGGTTTCCGGCGAGCGAGGTGCCTTAGCGGAAGATGCTCGCGAGTCCTACACTTTGCCGTCGCGCTACTATCTCGACCCGACATCCACGATGCTGAGATTCGTCGAATATTCTTAAAATCGTGGCTGTACCCCGGCCACGCCACCGATCTGCCTGAAGTGGGCAGCTATGAGGATATCTCGCTGGTCGAAATCGTGCGGCGCGGCCTGGCCAGTCGCGGTTACGACCGGGGACGCTATGTCGTTGATGGCGCTGATTCCTGATTTACGGAATCGGTCCTCCATCGCTTCCACCGCCAAATATTGGACGCTCTGCAAGACAAAAATATAATCGTTGCTACGTACGATGGGCGGCAATTGTTTCGATGAAATTTGCAATCATTGGCGATGGGTTGTCGGCACGCCAGACTGCCGTCGTGGCGACGCTGGCGTCGAGGCTTTCGAAGGGACGGATGACGCAGCCGCGCAGGGCGAAGTTGCGCGCGCCTTCGACATAGATCGAGACCCCCATGCCCGCAGCCACCAGGCCGAAGATGCCGTCGGAATTATGCGCTTCCTGAACGACAATGGGCGTGAAGCCGGCGGCGAGACATAGCTCGTCTACCAGGCGCCGGTAGGGGCCCCAAAAGGCGCTGGCGCCGAGGATGAAGGGCTCGGCGCGCAGATCGGCGAGCCGAATCCGGCGCTTTTCGGCGAGCGGGTGGGCTTCGGGGAGGACAGCGACGAAACGCTCGTCGAGCACCGTCATGCTGTCGATGCCGGGTGCGGCGAACGGGCCAATCAGGAATCCGATATCGATATCGCCGGCGGTGATGGCCTCGCGCTGGCGTTCGGTCCACATATGCGCGAGATCGATGGACACGCCGGGATGCGCGATGCGGAAGGCGTTGAGAATGGCGGGCAGCGGGCCGTTGATGGCAAAATCCATATAGGCGACGGAGAGCCGGCCAGATTCTCCCGCCGCCGCACTTTGGGCGAGGCGCTGCGCGCGCGCGATCTGAGATAGGGCAGGGCGTATCTCATCGAGGAAAATTTGCCCCGCTTCGGTTAACGCGACGTTCCGCGTGGTGCGCCGCAGCAGGGT
>JAQBTG010000047.1 GCA_027624955.1 Pseudomonadota bacterium | reverse complement strand
ATCAATATTGTTGCTCATAGGCGCCAGTGGGGCGCAGCTCGCCGGGCATCACGAGTCAAATCGGCGACCCGCCGGCGTCGCGTCCTTTGAAATCCACATGGCTAATTATCTAAACGGATTTTGGCTCGGCATGATTAATCAGATTCGCTTTATACCGTGCCGTTGAACCTGTGCCCGGTACACCCAGCCCAGTTTATTTTTCTCTGAAAGCGCGGTTAAAACTGCTCGAAATTGGGCTGATAATCGCTTCAAGTGCCGTGCGCTCACCTGTTGCAATCATGACCTCAGCCTGCATGCCGGATTGAAGCTCCGCGCCCTGCAGCGCTGCGAGAATATCCTTCTCCTCCAAATGTATCCGCGCGAGGTAATAAACGGCACCAGTACGTTCATCCGTAAGCCTGTCCGCAGATACGTAGTTTACGATTCCAGGAATCGGCGCAATGTTTCTTTGGCTGAATGCAGAAATTCTTACTTGCGCCTCCAATCCGATGCGTACGACATCAATGTCGCTGGGATCGATGCGCGCCTCGATAACCAGTGGATCATCACTTGGGACGATATCCAGTAGTGGCGCCCCCGAGGCCATGACGCCGCCGGGTGTGTGCACCTGCAAATTTACAATGGTTCCGCCAATCGGTGCCCGAACTTCCGTCCGAGCTAACTTGTCTTTGTTCGCGCGAATTCTATCTGCTAGATCTGATAATTCAGCTTGAATTTCACTGAGTTGTTGAACCACTTCGTTAACGATTGCGGTCTTCAACTCCGAGATGCGCAGATTGGCCTCAGAAATACTCTGCTTGGACCGAGCAATGCCCGCCAAGTTTTGACTCCGCCGGCCTTCAAGTGCCGCAGCCTCGCGTTCCAACGCTAACAAACGCGGGCGTCTGGCCAAGCCAAACGCCACCAATTTGCGAACATCTTCGCTCTCTTCGGCAATCAAATTGAGTTGCACATCCTCGGACTTTATCTGCACTTCAAGGCCGATAATCTCCTCACCGAATTGCGCAATAGTTTGACCCAGTATGAGAGTTTGGTGGTTCAAGAATTCTTGCCGTGAAACGAATATATTTACCTGTCCAGAAACGGTTTCGATGATTTCCGGCTCAACGAGGCGATCTAACAACCAGTCTGGAAAAGTGATATCCGTCCGACCATCACGTCCCGCGATCAGGCGTGCTTCAACCGCGCTCGCCGTAACATATCGCCCTTGCAAAAATTCGAGCTCAGCGCGGAACTGAATTTCCGCTAGCCGTATCAGCACCTGCCCGGCAGCTACAACGTCGCCATCCCGCACCAGAATATCGCCGATGATACCGCCCTCTAAGTGCTGAATTGTTTTCAGCTTGGTGTCGGTCGTGACTTCGCCAGGCGCGATCGGGGCACTTTCCAGGGGCGCCAATGCCGCCCAACCTCCTAGGGTGCCAAAAAATAGGGCGATGATGATGCAGCCGATGATAATGGGAAAACGCAGTGCGATGCGTCCCTTGGAGAAGGATACCTCCTCGCCAGGATTTGCGTTGATTGAGCTTGGCATCGATAAAATTCCTCAGCCCGCGCGGGGCGCCGACTCTTGGTCGCGGGGCGCCGCTACGGCGGATAGAATTTCGTCGCGCGCTCCGAACGCTTGCATTGCGCCGTCACGCAGGACAAGCACCTTGTCCATATATCGTAGGATGCTCGGCCTGTGTGCAATCACGACCATTGTCACCTTGTTTTCGCTCAGCGCTCTCAGCGCATCGATAAGAGCGGCTTCACCTTCACTGTCCAAACTGGCATTTGGCTCATCCAAAATGATCAGCTTGGGGTCTCCGTAAAGCGCCCTGGCAAGTGCGATGCGTTGCCTTTCACCGCCAGATAAGGCCGCGCCGCCTTTTCCGATTTCCGTTTCATATCCCTTGGGGAAGCGCATGATCAGCTCGTGTACGCCAGATAATTTGGCGGCCTTGATGATCTGGTCGTTGTCTCCTTCGCCCATGCGCGCGATGTTCTCGCGGACTGTGCCGCCAAATAATTCGATATCTTGTGGCAGATAGCCGACATGCTGCCCCCTATATACGGAAGCCCATTGCGCCAAATCCATGCCGTCTAGGCGCGCATGTCCAGCGCGCGGCACGAGACTGCCAACTAGAAGTCTTGCGAGCGTCGTTTTCCCCGAGGCCGAAGGTCCGATCAAGCCAAGCGCTTCACCGGCCTTCAATTCAAACGTAATACCGCGAATCACCGGGTGGAGGCTCCCGGGTGCACATAGGCCAAACCCTCAGTGCTGATATTACCGGCGGGAGGCGGAAGCGGCATGGTTGCCGGATTGGCCGGCAAGCTGGCCAAAAGATTCTTCACGCGCTTAAACGCATCGCGCGCTGATGTTGCCGAGCGCCACGTGCCGATGGCCTGCTCGACGGGCGCCAGGGCGCGGGCCATGAGAATTGACCCAGCGATCATGACTCCGGGCGTGATCGCGCCTTGCAACGCCAGCCGCGCTCCGGCTCCCAGCATGCTGATTTGCAGCAGAAGGCGAATAATTTTTGAGGCCGAGGTGAAGGCGCCGCTGCGGTTACTGGCTAGGGCTGCAAGGCTATGGTTTCGGAATTTTTCTGTTGCCAACGGCAGCTCAAGTTTGGCGCCATACCCATGGCCAATATAGTATCCGCATTGTTTGCGGCAGCCTCAGCCTGTTGCCGCGAATGAATTGACGCGCCGGCAGAGCGGGCCAGCAACTTGCGTGTTGCCAGCTCGTTGACCAACGCAAGGGCAAATAAAATGCTGGCTCCGACTAGCGATACGCACCCCAGCAAGGGATGCAGCAGAAAGACGATAACAATAAAAATTGGAGTCCACGGCGCATCCATCATGGGGAAAATCCCAACACCCGTCAGAAAGCTGCGCACAGTTGAAACGTCCCGCAGCCCTTGAGCCGAGGGCTCTCGTCCCACGATCGCCTGCTCGATTCCTGCCGCCAGTACGCTGCCGCTGATACTTCGGTCGATCCAAGTGCCGATCCATACCAGGATGCGCCCGCGCACAACCATCAGCCCCGCCATGGCGAGCAGACCCAGGACTGTGATGATCGTCAATACCATGAGCGTGTCTGTGCTGCGGCTGCCGAGCACACGATCAAATAACTGCAGCATGTAGAGCGGCGTGACGAGCATCAGCAGATTGATGAACAGGCTGAATAGGGCAACCGCGATAAATCCACTTCGGCAAGCCGCAAACGCGTCTCGAAGCTCCTCGCGGGCAGGCCCCCTCACGCTTTCGCCTCCGTCGACCCAACAATATTCGAAACTTGCCGAACCGGGGCATTGCTCGACATCACGTGGAGCGGTCGCAGTTGATTGTTGTTCTGCACCGATTTGACCCGTCGGGACTCACTCATAAAAGAAAATCGTCCTGGTTCAGATCACCGACATTGACGCCGAGGAGGGTGATTGAATAGCCGTTGCCCAGATCGATCACAGTATTGCTTGCCACCTGGCTAACGATGCTCTGCACATCGTCGAAGTCATTAACCGCCGATGATCCCGTCAGGTCGATAACGTCGTCCGTGCCGGCGCCGGCGTTGAATATCGAGATTCGAGCCGCGCTGTCGCCATCCTTGAACACGAACAGATCATCGCCACGTTCGCCTTTCAAAAAGTCGTTGCCCGTGCCACCGTTGAGGATGTCGTCGCCCGATCTCCCGATCAGATTGTCGTCCCCGGCGCCGCCAAAAAGCCGATCCTCATCCGAGCCTCTGCCACCGGTCGGGAAGTCCTCGCCGTCGCCGCCAGCAATCCAATCGCCGCCCCGGCCACCATCCAGTCATTGCCATCGCTCGAGCTCACCCCGAGGTGCAGTTCATGGACGGTACCCGGCGCCGAGCTGAACGACAGCTCTTCCACCGCCTGGCCACCAAGCATATCTGCCACGCGTACCGAGCCACCATCTGCGAAGCTAAAGATCAAGTCGTTCCCGGCGCTCTCGAATGACGTGATGTCCGCTTCCTGGCCAAGGACAAGCCGGTCAACGCCAGCGCTGTCCATAATCTTGTCATTGCCACCGCCAAGACCGTAAATATAGGTATCGCCGCCGCCGTCGCCGGATAGCGTCTCGTCCAGCGCCGTGCCAACCAGCGTATCGCTCCCAGGGGTGCCCGAGATCACCGACGAGATGTCCTCAGTGGTGACTGTCAACGCCACAACCGCGCCAGACCGCCATCGGTAACTTGGACCGTCAGCGCGTAGCTCGACAGCGCCTCAAAATCGAGCCCGCCTTGAACCGTGATCACCCCGTCCGTATCAATCGCAAAGGCGCCGTCTTGATTTCCTGATGTGATCGCGTAGCTCAGCGCATCGCCCGCATCCGGGTCGCTTGCCGCAACCGTCCCCACGGCCGTGCCTGCGGCCGAGTTCTCCGCCACCTAGAAATCCTGGTCGCCGACCGTCGGCGCTGCGTTAACGCCGGGTATTTGAAAATCGCTCAACTGCGCATAGTTGGAGACGTTCAGCATCGTCGCGCCACCGTCAAACTCGATCATGTCGATGCGTTACGCGCCGCCAACCGTGAAGAAGTCGGACACGCTGACCGCTCCCCCCCCCCCATGTGTCTCGGAGAGCGTTATGGTCAAATCATTGCTGCTTTGAGTAAAGCCAACATCGCTCAGCCCGATGCCGCCAACGAATTGCAGAATATCGGTACTCGAGGCGCTGTCGCTTACTGAGATTGTATCGCTGGCCTCGCCCGCGCCGACGACGAATCTATTTGCGCCGCTCCCGGCGTCGAAATAATTGTTGCCGCCACCGCCGGAGAGAATGTCGTCGCCACTCCCGCCCACAAGATAATCGCTGCCGTCGCCACCGGAGAGGACGTCGTCACCGCGCCCGCCATGAAGGCTGTTGTCAGCGGAATTGCCCGTCAGCAGATCGTTGCCATCGCCGGCATAGACGTTCTCAATCACGGTTCCGGACGCAATCACCAAACTATTCCCGGCGAGCGTGCCGTTTGCGCCTGGATTGAGGTCGATGATTGAATCCGAGGTAACCGCAGCAGCATTTAACGTGTCGATGCCTTCGGAATTGCTCAGGACCCGGCAGGCGTCGTCGCCGGCGCCGGTAAACGCGCCGAACTCGTCTGTGTAGACATAGGTGTCATCGGTGGTCAGTGAATCCCCCAACAAACGCAGCGTCCAATTGTTAAGAACGCCCGAATCGCCACCGACAAGATCAGTGACCGCCAGCGTCCAGGTTTCGGCGCCGACTTCGCCCCAGTGATGCGTGCTGGTAAGTGTAAAATCGATATCGTCTTGGGACGCGCCCCACAAACTGACGCCGCTCACTCCCGGCCGATTTACCAACACGCTCGTGGTTTCGTCGGGGGACGTGAGCGTAATAATGATATCGCCAAGCCATGTGTGGGTGAGATCGAGATCGACTTCGATGTGATCAATTCGAATACCGGAGGAGAATGTGATCGTATCGGTGATCGTTGCATTGTCCAGTATGACGAGCGACGGCGCAGAGCTGGCGCTGATCGAAGCCAAATTCGCTTGGGTGCTCGTTAAATCCCATGTCTCGGCCAATCTGACCGCCGAATAGGCGTCAATCAGGCCATAGCCATAATCATGACTGACGTGGGGTCCGTCGCCATTCCAGTTTGTGGCGCCGTTTACATCTCAGCCCGGTGAGCTTGAATCAGTCTGGCGCGCTGAGTAGGCCAAAATTTCCTGAACATCCCGATATCCAAGATCGGGATTGGCCTCAAGCATGAGCGCCACCAAGCCGCTCGTGATCGGAGCCGAAAACGACGTGCCGTTGATGCTGACATAATCGCCCGAGACGTAGCCGTCAGTACCGGTCCGGTCGGTGGTGACAATGCCGACTCCCGGCGCCGATATCAGAACCGGCGCACCTGGCGTGCTGAAGGCCGCTACCTGACCATTATGATCGAGCGCTGCAACGGCGATGGTGTGAGGCGTATTCTGGAAACTGTGGTAGTTCGCGTCCTGCCCGATTTCCCGGCCATTGCCGGCGGCAAACACGAAGACAGTGCCCAGCCCATCGCGGCCTTCCGTTACGGCGTTGAGGATCGCATCGGCTGCAGGTTGGAATTCAGCCGTGGAGAAATCGTCGCCGAAGAAGCCGCCATATCCCCAGCTGTTATTGGATATGTCGACATTGGCTTGAAGCGTCAGATTTTCGACAATTTGGCCGGTATTGCCGTCATTTCCATAGCCCATGCGGAAACCGGCAATTGTGGCGCCAAACGCCACGCCAGTTCCGCCGATGCCGTTATCGGCTGCGCCCGCTATGGTGCCGGCGACTGTGGTGCCATGATTGTCGCCTGAGGTGCCGGGGGCTGCGTCGCCGTCACCATCGCGCGCATCATGATCAAGTGCCGTGGCGTAGTTGGCGCTGATATCTGGATGGCCATGCTGCACGCCGTCATCGATAATCCCGATGATGACGCCGGTCCCGGTATAGTCGTCTCATACATCGGTAACGTTGATGTCGATGCCCGGCGTTCCGCCGCTTGCACCGGTATTGAGCAGATGCCACTGCTGATCGAACATCGGGTCGACCGGTATGAGGGTCTCAATCGGTCCGCTCGAAGCAACGCCGGAAAAAGACGTCGCGAGCGTCAGGGATTCACCCCGCGATGCGTTACCGCCTTTCAGGTAGTCGCGCCTCATTACACTGTCTCACCGCCACGCCTGTATCTATATTTTATGGTTCCCTCAGAGCGACATTTTCTCGATATGTTCGCCCAACCATCCAATAGATTAGCATTTCTAGTAACCAATGACGAATACGGCAGCAATTGGCCGCGAAGGGAGCATCCGCCTCCGTACTTATGTCACTGATATGGTTAACATTTCATTATTTCGGGCGTATTGGGAAACTTACCTTACCGGCACGGGAAAACAGGCCTAATTCTATTCAGAAGCAGCAGTCAATGAGGCCGCAAGTTCCGCCAGGTCTGCTACGACCATATCGGCCTGATGAGGGGTTTCGACAAATGGGCGTTTGTGCCGATCAATAAAGGCTGTCCGCATGCCATATGATTTGGCGCCAATGCAGTCGAACACATGGCTGGCAACAAACAAGCAGCTGGAGCGTTCTTCAGCGACCAGCACTTCCGCCGATTCATAGGTCTTCCAGTGAGGTTTAAAATAACCTGCCTCCTGGACGGAGATAAGTTGATCGAACGCGAATCCGATATGAGGCTTCGCGGCTTCCAACATATCGCGGTCGCCATTGGATAAAATCGCCAGCTTGAAGCCGCCTTCACGCAGAACCCCCAATGCTTCGACGGTTTCGGGAAACGGTTTCAGCACCTCGATCTGGCCAACCAGCCAGCGAACGTCGTCCTGTGAGTACAAGATTTCGCATCGGTCCATGACGTAGGACACGGCGCGGTGGCCGATTTGCCGATACGGCGTATGACCTCGGTCACAAAGCGCATCGATCATCGAATTCTCGAAATGCGCGCGCCGCCACCAAGTGACAAAGCGATGTGGCTCTCCCGCCCACCCCTTTTTCTTCAGGAATGGCGTGGCCGCCTCGGTGAGGCCCTTCTGCATATCGACAATGGTCCCGTACAGGTCGAAAACCAGTACTTTGGTCTCGCGGGCAAGTGTTTCTATTTCGTCCATCGCGCCAGACCTTTCCCTGCTATCGATGCCAAGCCGGCAAGTGACAAACATGCTTCACATCCATCGATGCTTTCTCCATGAATTTACCAGGCGGGCGAAGACATTGAGAATGTCGATATGTCTCGCACTGATCGCTCGGGATCACCCGGTCATCAAATTTTTCCCCGGCGTATTGCCGCGGGGCTAGGCGCTTTACTCGGCAGCGTGATCTCTCAGTCGTGCGCCGCGCCCTGCTTGGCGCGCAGCCTATCGCTGCTTTTTACATCGAGCCCACCGTCAGGTGAGATTTGTACGCCGTAATCCTGCTTGGCACGCGCAATGCTCACCAAGCCGTCGCGCACATCCTCTTCGACCCGTTCCGGGTCGCGCTTGAAGGGGTCGCCGTAACCGGCGCCGCCGGGAAGCGTCAATTGTAAACGGTCGTGCGGCGGGATGCTCTGCTGGCCCTTGGAGCGCAGTGAGTTCCCCGAGGCCAGTCCGACTTTTCCTGCGGCGCCGTTGCCACCGCCTTCGCGCCCGCGTGCGGGATGGTCCACGCGCTCAAACTGCGCCAGTACGCTGAACGGCACGCCGTTAGCGCCGCCGATCTCCATCTCCTGCCCGAGTCCGCCGCGCTCGCTCCCAGCGCCGCCAGAATCCTCGGCCATCTCCTTGCGCCAGACGATTATCGGAGCAACTGTTTCGGTCGCTTCCACCGGCATGGTTCGTACGCCGCTCGGAAAGGCCGTGGTTGAGAGACCGTCGAGCGCAGGCCGTGCTCCGGCGCCGCCAGAGTTGAAAAGTGCGACTTCGAACGGTGGAGTCTCGACCATGGCATTTTGCCGTGAATCCCTGTCGAGGGCCCCGGCACCGCCGCGCAATTGCACGATCCAGAGCGAAGACGCACCCTCCGCCGGCACCTGATTCGGCGCCGCCTGATGCAGGCAGCCAAACACAGTGTCGGGCAACAGGTGGCCGATGATATGACGCGACGCCACCGGCCAGGGGCGTGGCGCGTTTAGGATCGAACCCTCCGGAGCGCTCACCGTGATGGTCGAAAGCGAGCCAGCATTGTTGGGGACGTCTTTGGCAACGATGCATTTCACGCCGAAGCTGGTATAGGCGATCGTGTAGTTGAGCACGACATTGATGCCGTAATTACTGACCGGCGAAGAGCCAGCAAAATCCACATGTACGCCGTTTTCGCTGATCGTCATGGCGGCGACCAGTTCGACGGGCTCATCATAGCCGTCCATGGTGAGGCGGTTGTGATAGGTGCCGGCGGGCAGTTTACGGATGCCGGCCAGCGCGGCGTCACGCGACCGCGTGAGAATGTCGTCAGCAAGGTCGTCCAGAGACTCCAGCGAAAACTCGGTCATCATACCGAGAAGCCTGCGGGCACCTGCGTGATTGCAGGAGATCAGCGAGAGAATATCGCCCTCCACCTGGAGCGGCTCGCGCACATTCCAGCGCACCATCTCCATCAGGTCTTCGTTGATCACCCCAGCGCGTACCAGCGGCATGATCGGGATATAGAGCCCTTCTTCGAACACGGCGCGCCCGTCGGGGCCGAAGCCGCGCCCGCCGATGTCGACCACATGGGCGGTGCTGGCGAAGGAGCCGACCGGCCGGCCGTCTTTGAACACTGGCGTCACAACCGTGAGGTCGTGCAAATGGCCGCAGGTCAGCCATGGGTCGTTGGTGATATAGGCATCGCCTTCGCGCATCTCTGCCATCGGGTATTTGTCGAGGAAATGTTTGACCGCGATGGCCATGGAATTGACGTGACCCGGTGTGCCGGTGACGGCCTGGGCAAGCATCCGCCCCTCGACGTCGAAAACGCCGGCGGAAAGATCGCCGGCCTCGCGCACGGTGGTGCTGAAGGCGGTGCGCAATAGTGTTTGTGCCTGCTCCTCGACGACCGAAATCAGCCGGTTCCACATAATCTGGCTTCGAATGCGCTTGAGCGCGCCGGCTTCCCCGCTCATGACGACAGCTCCCTGTTTTTACGTTCCAGTACAATATAACCCAGCGCATTCATCGTGGCGTCGAATGTTGGGCTGACCACCGTTGACGTGTCATCCTCGACAATAATGGCGGGCCCACTCACGCGGCTGCCGGGTTGCAGGTCGTCGCGCCGATAGGCCGGCGCCTCGACATACTGGCCGGTGCCGGCATCGAGCAAGCGGCGGCTGGCATAGGGCGCAGGCGCCGGCTTTTCGCTCACTGCGCCGGCCAGCCCTGGCGCGTCGGTAACCGCGCTGACTTCAACCACCCAACTCACCAGTTCCAGGTCGAGATTGGCAATGATGCGGCCATAAGTTTTTTCATAGGCCGCTTCGAACGCCCGGCGGATGAAAGTTCCATCGCCCGATTCCCAGTCGCGCGCCGGCAATTCCACCGCCACCTCGTGACCTTGGCCGAGATAGCGCATGAAAGCGGTTCGCTTTTCAGTCGTATCGGCACCGGGCGCACCGCGCCGCACCACTTCCAAGGCCTCGGCCTGCATGGCAGTGAGCACTTCATTGGCGGCTTCCGCGTCGAAGCCGCTGATTTTCTGGTAGGCGCTACGCACCACCTGATAGGCCACCGGCGCGCGGAGAAATCCGACCGCCGAACCGACCGCCGCGTTGGTCGGAATGAGCACCCGGTCAATATCAAGCTTTTCCGCCAGGCGCGCTGCATGCAAAGGCGCGGCGCCGCCAAACGCGATCATGGTGCGCCCCGAGAGCGACGCGCCGATCTCAATGGCGTGCACCCGCGCCGCGCTTGCCATGTTTTCGTCCACCATCTCGCTGATGCCGAGCGCTGCCATATCGGGTGCGAGCGACAAGGCGGCGCCGACATCGCGCGTAAGCGCGGCGTCGGCCAATTTCGCGTCGAGAGTGAGCCGGCCGCCGGCGAAGGCTTCTGGATCAATTCGCCCAAGAGCGACGTCCGCATCGGTCACGGCGGGGGCTTCGCCGCCCCGGCCGTAGCACGCCGGGCCGGGCTCCGCGCCCGCACTTTCGGGGCCGACGGTAATGCGCCCGAGCGCATCGACATGTGCTAGCGAGCCGCCGCCGGCGCCGATTTCCACCATCTGAATTACTGGGATTCTGAGCGGCAGCCCGCTTCCTTTCAAAAACCGGTGCGCTCGCGCGACCTCGAAGGAGCGCTCGGCATGCGGCTTTGAATCGTTGATCACACAGATCTTGGCCGTGGTCCCGCCCATGTCGAACGAAAGTACTTGCGATAGACCGCACTCGGCAGCGGTGTAGCTGGAAAATATGGCGCCGCCTACCGGTCCCGATTCGACCAGGCGGATGGGAAACCGGATGCCGGTTTCAATATCCGCGACGCCGCCGCCCGAAAGCATGACGAAGAGCGGGCAACCAAAGCCTTGTTTCTTTAGTCCGGATTCCAGCCGACGCAGATATCGCGCCATGATCGGCTGCACATAAGCATTGGCGCAGGCCGTCGAGAAGCGCTCATATTCGCGCATTTCCGGTGCCACGGCGCTCGACAGGGTGAAGGTCACGTCTGGGAGGGCAGCGGAAAGAATTTCATGCGCGCGGCGCTCGTGCACCGGATTTACGTAACTATGCAAAAAGCCGATAGCGATACTCTCGACGAGAAGTTCCTTCAGCGGCTCCGCAAGGGCTTTGACCGCCGCCTCGTCGAGCGCCAAGATGACCTCTCCGGCAGCGTTTAGCCGTTCGGCGACAACAAAGCGCCGCCGCCGGGGGACCAGCGGCAGCGGCTTTTCCATGTTGATGTCATATTGCTCAAAACGGCTTTCCGATCCCATTTCCACGCTGTCACGGAAACCTTCCGTCGTCACCAGCGCGGTGGTCACGCCTTTGCGCTCGATCAGGGCGTTGGTCGCGAGCGTTGTGCCGTGAATGATGAGGGATACGTCATCCGGCGTGACGCCGGAATCGGCCAGCACACCGCGGATGCCTGCCGCCACGCCCTCTTCGGGTGCGCGCGGCGTGGTCAAAACTTTGGCGGTATGGCGCATCTGACCTTTTTCCAGCACCACGTCTGTGAAGGTGCCGCCGATATCCACTCCGATACGGGCGGTTAAATCTTGTTGCTGCAGCATGCTATAATTTCCATGAATGAATCTATTGGTTGGCGGCAATATGGCTGATTAGCCATCCCGCCGTCGAGTCGCTTTGTCACCCGGATGCGCTCAAAGGGAGTGCGTGCTAAGACGCAAAAAAATACAAACTATTTGCGGAATTCTGAGCGGAACTGTGAAAGGGATGTCGAGCGCGATGGATCTAAAGAATCACGTGGTGTTCATCACCGGCGGCGCTGGCGGGCTGGGGCGCGCCATGTGCCACAAATTCGCCAGCCATGGCGCGCGCCTGATCGTCGGCTACCGTGAAAGCGCCGCCGCTGCTGAGACTCTGGCCGGAACGTTAGAGGGCAGTGGCCATTCAGCCAAAGAGGCACCCGTCGAAAATAGCGGTCGCCTGGCTTCGTTGGCTGAGGAGATAGAATCCGAATATGGCCGCCTAGACATTCTGATCAATAATGCCGGCATCACGCGTTTCGTCGCACATGACGATCTCGACGGTCTCGACGATGATCTGATCGATGAGATTTTCCGGACCAATTGGCGCGGCGCCTTTGCCTGCGTCCGCGCTTTTCGCCCTTTGCTCGACGCCGGTACTGGTGGATTGGTCATCAATATTTCTTCCATCGCCGGCGCCACCGCGATGGGCAGCAATATCGCCTATTGCGCCTCCAAGGCAGCGATGAACACCATGACCATGTCATTGGCCCGGGCGTTGGCGCCACGCATTCGCGTGGTTTCGCTGTCACCGGGATTGGCAGAGACCGATTTTGTAACCGGCCTGGACCAAGCGTGGTGGGACGAGCAGTCCCTGCGCACACCGTTGCAACGCTTGGCAAAGCCCGAAGATGTCGCCCAGGCCGCGCTCGCGATTGCCACGAGTTTAAAATTCTCGAATGGCTGTATTATTCCGGTGGATGGCGGCAGGCCCCTTACGTGAGCGCTCCAAACATGGCGGGGTCGCACCGCAAAGGCCCGTATTCTGAGTTTCCCGCCACGGCGCACGCGTCGCTGCCCGGACTCGCCTGGCCGGGCCTCGCCACGCAACATGGCGGTCAGCTGTTGGCGCTGCTCTATCAGTTGGAGCAAAGCCAGTGGTGGAGCCCGGAACAATTGCGCCTGCACCAATTCAGCCAACTGGCGCACGTCGTGCAACACGCCCTCAACACTGTTCCCTATTACCGCAGGAATCGCCAAGCCTGGGGCATCGACGCGAATTGGAAACTCACGCCCGAATCATTCACCGCCAGCTTGCCAATTCTAACGCGCGCCGAAGTGCAACAAGGCGGCGCCGAATTTCACAGCGGCCAGGTCCCGGAGGCGCACGGTAAAATTGGCGATACGTTCACGTCCGGCTCAACCGGGCGTCCCTTGAAGACGTTAAAGACTGGCTTGGCGGAGATGTTGTGGCAGGCAGTGACGCTACGCGAAATCTTGTGGCACCGGGATATGCGGAAAAAGCTCGCTATTATCAAAATCATCGAAGGGAAGCACACCGGTTATCCGCACGGTGACCTATATAAAAATTGGGGCAATTTCGCGTCCCAGACCTTCGCAACCGGCCCGAGCTGTATGCTTCACATGACCACTAAAACCCATGAGCAGGTTGAATGGCTGCTGCGCATGCAACCGGATTATCTGTTTACCTTTGCCGGCAACGCGCAAGCTTTGGCGCAACATTGCATTCGCGAGCAGATTGAATTTCCCGCCCTGCGCCAGGTCATCACATTCTCTGATTTGCTGCGTCCTGAAGCGCGTGCCGCCTGCAAGCAGGCGTGGGGTGTGCCGGTGGTGGATATTTATAGTTCAGCCGAAGCCGGCTACATCGCCCTGCAATGTCCGGAGAGCGAGAATTATCACCTTCAGTCGGAAACGATGTATATCGAAATCTTGAATGAAAAGGGAGAAGCTTGTGTCCCGGGCGAGGTAGGTCAAGTGATCGCCACGCCATTACATAATTTCGCTATGCCGCTCCTCCGTTATGCCAGCGGCGATTTGGCCGAAGTTGGTGAATGTGCGTGCGGGCGTGGCCTGCCCGCACTCAAGCGAATCATCGGGCGCACGCGCTCCGTGATGTCACTGCCGAGCGGCGCCCAAATTTTTCCCAATTTCCAGGACCTCCTGAGCGAATTGCCAATGGTCCAGCAGTTTCAGGTTCGTCGGCAGGAACGCGAAAGCCTCGACGTAAAGTTGGTGGTTGCGCGTGAGTTGACGGCAAGCGAAGCGGCGTTGTTGGAGCGTGAGCTGCAGGAACGGTTCCAATATCCCTTCCGTGTAGAAATCAGCTATCACGACGAATTGCCGCGCAGCGCAAGTGGCAAGTTCCACGATTTCCGCGACGTGTATAGCGAGGAAAGCGGCAATGGCGGATAGGCGGCCGCCGCAGGTCCGTTCCGCCCTTGTCGGCATGGCGTGGCCTGGCCTGCCTGCCCGCCATGCAACCAACATTTTGGCCCTGCTCTATCAATTGGAGCACAGCCAATGGCTACCCGCCGAGGATTTGCTGCACTTGCAGTTCCGGCAGATAAACCTCCTGTTTCGCCACGCAGTTGAAACCGTGCCGTATTACCGTGCCCGACGCCACGAGTGGGGCATCGATTTTGATCATGCCATCACGCTGGAAGAATACCGCCAGCGCGTTCCGATTCTCACACGCGCCGAGGTTCAACGGCTCGGCGACGATCTTCTCAGTGAAGAAATACCGCCATCGCACGGAAAGAGCGGTTCGGTCTTCACATCGGGGTCGACCGGCATGCCGATCAAGGTGATCAAGACCGAACTGACCGAAGCTTTCTGGAACGCGTTTACCGTGCGCGACCATCTGTGGCACCGTGATCCGAATATGAAATTGGCAAGTATTCGCCCGCTGGCGGGAGACCAAGCCGCGTATCCAGATGGAAATGTCTATAAGGATTGGGGCGGCATGGCGGCGCTGGCATTCGCCACCGGGCCGAGCGCCGTGCTGAACATTGGCACGCGGATTCAAGATCAAGTCGAATGGCTGCAACGCTATGATCCTGATTACATCCTAACCTATCCGGCAAACATTCAAGCGATCGCCATACATTGTGAGCGCCACAAGCTCCGCTTTCCTCGCTTGAAATTGGTGCATACCATGGCCGACCTGTTGCGCCCTGAAGTTCGGAAAGTGTGCCGCGATGCTCTAGATGTTCCCGTGGTGGATATCTATAGCAGCGCCGAGATTGGCTATATCGCTTTGCAATGTCCGGAAAGCGAAAATCTACACATTCAATCCGAATCAGTGTTTGTCGAAGTGTTGGATGCTGCCGGCAGGCCTTGTGCACTGGGCGAAGTGGGCCAGATCGTCACCACGCCATTGCATAACTTTGCCATGCCCCTGATGCGCTATGCGGTCGGTGACTACGCGGAAGTCGGAAGCTGTCCTTGTGGACGAACTTTGCCCGTCTTAAGCCGAATCATGGGACGCGCGCGCAGCATGGTCAGGCTGCCCAATGGCGATCAGTTTTATGTTAATTTTTTACATCTCGTCATGGGATTTGACGCAATCCGCCAGTTTCAGATCGTCCGCCGCGCCAGCGAAGCGCTGGAGATGAAACTGGTGGCGACAAGGAGAATGAACGCATCGGAAGAGCTGAGATTAACCGAGATATTGCGCGAGCGCTTCCGCCATCCCTTTGCCGTTTCCTTCAGCTATCACGACGAAATTCCGCGCAGCGCCGGCGGAAAGTTTGAGGATTACAAAGATGAGAGCGAGCCATAGCCCCGCGCGCCGCGCTCAACCAAGCGGCCAAACCCACAAAATCATGGGGATCGAGACCGCGACGATGAGAATTTCCAGCGGCAGGCCCATGCGCCAATAGTCGCCAAAGCGATAGCCGCCTGGACCGAGAATCAGGGTGTTGTTCTGGTGGCCGATGGGCGTGAGAAAGGCACAGGATGCGCCAACCGCCACCGCCATCAGGAAGGCATCGGGGTTGACCTCGAGGCGATCCGCTAGACCCACTGCAATCGGCGCCATGATAACCGCGGTTGCCGCATTGTTGACGATGTCCGACAGCGTCATGGTGACGATCAGCAGAATGGTCAGCACCACAACCGGCGAGAGGCCGTTGCCGATACCCAGAATTGATTCCGTGATGAGATCGGTGGCGCCGGTGCTTTCCAGCGCCCCGCCGATAGGAATCATCGCGCCCAGCAGGACGATCACCGGCCAGTTGATGCTGTCATAGGCTTCGCGCAGCGACGCCACATTGAGGAACAGCATCGCCATCGCCGCAAGGCTGAGCGCGATCGGCGCCGCCACCAGGCCGAGCGACATAAAGATAATGGCGGCAACGAACACAGCGAGAGAAAGCCAGGCGCGCTCCGGCCGGCCGATGCGCAAGCCGCGCTCGGCCAACGGCAGGCATCCGATGTCGTTCAAAATCGTCGGCATTTGGTCGACCGGCCCCTGGAGCAAAAGGACATCGCCGGCCCTCAGGCGCATCGTATGCAGGCGGGTCCGCAGGGGCTGCCCTTGGCGCGAGACGGCCAATAGATTGATTCCGAAGCGTCCGCGCAGGCGTACGCCGCTGGCGGTTCTGTTTTCGATCATGCCAGCGGGCGAGACGACGGCTTCCACCAGGGCCAGATCATCGGATTTCAGGTCGTCGCTAACTTCGGCGCCGGAGCCGACCAATTCCAGGCCGAAGGCGTTCACCACCTTGTCGATGCCCTCCGGCGCCGCTTCCAATACAAGGATATCGCCGGCCGATATGCGGCCCCGCCACGTGGCGCTGTGAATACGCTGTTGTTTGCGAATAAGCCCGACAAACTCGACCTCAAGTTTCTCGAACTCGGTTTCGACCTGGCTCCGCCCCTTTCCCACCAGGATGGACTCCTCGGGGACGCGCAACTCGGTGACATAGGCTTCAATTTCAAACAGCGATTCTCCGCCGGCCTTGGCGCGCCGAGCCGCGGGGATCAGCCGCCAGCCCAAAAAAGCGACGAAAATCAGGCCGGCAAGCGTCACGACAGCGCCCACCGGGGTGAAATCGAACATGGAAAACGCTTCGCCGCCATATTCGGCCCGGTAATTCGCGATGATGATGTTGGGCGGCGTCCCGATCAGGGTGATGGTGCCGCCCAAAATTGAGGCGAAAGCCAGCGGCATGAGAATGAATCCAGGCGTCCGCTTGGCTTTGGCCGCAGATTTCAACGCCACCGGCATCAAAAGGGCGAGCGCCCCGACATTGTTGATAAAGGCCGAGAGCAAAGCCGAGATACTGCCGATGAAGCCGATATGAAGCGATTCGCCACGCTCCGCCGCCGGGTCTAAGCCTTTGGCCAACATATCGATCAGGCCCGAGTTGGAGAGCGCGCGGCTGATGATAAGCACGGCGGCCACGGTGACGACGGCGGGATGACCGAAGCCGGAAAATGCCTCGATCGGCTCCACAAGGCCGAGCACCACCGCCACGAGAAGCGCCGTGAAGGCGATCAAGTCATAGCGCCAGCGTCCCCAGATGAAGAGGACGAGAATTCCGCCGATAACGGCCAGAATGGAAATTTGGTCGAACGACATGCGATAAGACCTGTTAGCTCATGGCGGTGCGGTTGCCTGTTCGCTTGCGATCATACCCTTTCCGACTTGCTGCGACGATGCGCAAAAACATGAAAATATTGAATAAATTCGGAACCAAACGTCATTCCTGCTGGACAGATGCGGTGCGAAGCGCTGCAATCACGCGAATGAATACCGATAGAATTAAACGGCAAGTCTTTGCCGATATCGGGTGGGGAGCGTGAGATGATATTACTGACCGGGGCAACCGGAACCACAGGGCGGGAAACTGTTCGACAACTACTTGAAAAGGGCGTGCCGTTCCGCGTCATGACGCGCGATATCGCCCGCGCCAAAACAATATTGGGGCCGGATCTGGACTATGTGGCCGGTGATTTTGCCGCGCCCGACACCCTGGCTGCGGCCTTTGACGGGATAACGCGGCTTTCTCTTCTCTGCGCGTTCGCCGAGAAAATGGTGTCGCTTGAGCTGAATGCCGTCGCCGCCGCCAAACGCGCCGGCATCACCCATATTGTCAAAATGTCGGCTATCGGCTCGGCGCCCGATGCGCCAACGATGATTCGACGCTGGCATGGTGAGATTGAACAGCGCATTGAGCGCGAAGGCTTTGCCTACACCAATTTATGGCCGAACGCCTTCATGCAAAATTTTGGCCGTTTCGCGCCTTTTATCAAGAAAGACGGCGTGTTTTATGCGGCGCTCGGCGAATCGCGTGTGGCGCTGGTCGATGTCGTGGACGTCGCCGCGGTCACGGTAGCGGCGCTGATTGAGGATGGCCATGAAGAGCAAACTTACGAGATCACCGGGCCGCGCGCCTATTCCTACCGTGAATGCGCGGAAATACTGTCGCGTGTTTTAAACAAAACCGTGCGTTTTGAATCGGTTACCATGGCTGCGTCGCATAAAGCCCTGGTTGACGCCGGACTGGCGCCGGCATTGGCCGACGCATTGATCGAAATCGATCAAATGTTTATCGACGGCTTTGGTGCGCCCGTCACCGATGTGGTCAACCGGGTCGTTGGCCGGCCGGCGCGCAGTTTTGAAGTTTTCGCGCGCGACAATACCGCTACCTTCACCTGACCCCGAACCGCAAAGCGAAGAGCGAAACATGGCCGAATACATCAAGAAAGCCCCGCCCAAGAAAGCGCAGGATATCAGTGCGGTCGAGGAGACCGCGCGCCGCATGCTGGCCGATATCAAGGAAAACGGCGATGCCGCGGTGTCGCGCTATGCGGCGGAACTGGACAAGTGGCAGGGCGGCGAATTTCGCGTAACCGAGGATCAGATTGCCGCCGCCGAATCGTCGCTGCCGGAGACGTTTAAGGAAGATTTCGAATTTTGCCATCGCCAAATCACGCAGTTCGCTAAGCGCCAGCTCGAAACCCTCACCGAATTTGAGTGCGAAACCGAACCCGGCATTACGCTTGGGCAAAAACAGATCCCCGTCACCAATGTCGGCTGTTACATCCCGGGGGGGAAATATCCGCTGGTGGCGGCGGCGAGCATGAGCGTCGGCGTGGCCCGCACCGCAGGTGTTGAACACATCATCGGCTGCGCCCCGCCGCGTGACGGCAAGGAGATGTACCCGCCGACGCTCTACGCGCTGCACAAAGCCGGCGCCGATGAGATCTACGCGCTGGGCGGCATTCAGGCGATGGCGGCGATGGCCTATGGCTGCGTCGGCATGCGCGCGGTTGATTTGATCACCGGGCCGGGAAACGCCTATGTCGCCGAAGCCAAGCGTCAACTTTACGGCACCGTGGGCATAGACCTGCTTGCCGGCCCAACGGAAATTCTCATCATCGCCGATGACACCGCCGACCCCGAATTGATCGCGACCGATTTGCTCGGCCAAGCAGAGCACGGCCCCGATAGCCCGGCATGGCTTGTCACTACTTCGCGGTCGATCGGCGAAGCGGTTCTGGCCCATGTCGAGGACCAATTGAAAACCCTGCCGACCCGGGAAGTCGCCGCGCCGGCGTGGCGCGATCACGGCGAAATCACCGTGGTTGCGGATATCGACGAGGCGATCCGTCTCAGCGATGAATATGCGCCCGAACATCTTGAACTGATGACCGCCCATGATGACGAATATCTCGCCCGCCTGAAAAATTACGGCAGCCTGTTCGTCGGCGAAGAGGCAACCGTTGCCTACGGCGATAAAGGCATCGGCACCAACCACACGCTGCCGACCAGCGGCGCATCGCGCTACACCGGCGGGCTGTGGGTTGGAAAATTCATCAAAACCGTGACCTACCAGCGCCTCAAGCCGGCGGCCAGCCGCGCCATCGCGCCGGTGCTGGCGCGCCAATGCGAGGTCGAGGGCATGTTGGCGCACGGCATCACCTGCGATGTCCGCTTCGCGCGCTATGCAGGCGCCAACGAATAGCAGGTTGTAACCGCCGGAAGGAACGCGACGTGAGCGATATTTATCCGCGCGACATGGTGGGATATGGGCGCAATCCACCGCGTCCCAAATGGCCGAACGGCGCGCGCATCGCGGTCCAATTCGTGATCAATTATGAAGAGGGCGCCGAGAACAACATCCTGCACGGCGATGCCGGCTCGGAGTCTCTGCTGACAGAATTCGGCTTCGTGCCGTCGCGCGAGGGCGAGCGCTACCTCCCCGTCGAATCGCAATATGAATACGGCAGCCGCGTCGGCTTCTGGCGCCTGCATCGCCTGTTCACTAAGCATAAAGTGCCGATCACCGTTTTCGGCGTCGCCATGGCACTGTCGAGAAATCCGGACGCCGTCGCCGCCATGCAAGAGGCAGATTGGGAAATCGCCAGCCATGGCTATCGCTGGATCGATCACCATGGCATGGCCGAAGCGGTGGAACGCGAGCACATCCGAAAAACCATCGAGTTGCACACCGAGGTGACGGGCGCCCGCCCGCTCGGCCATTTCCTCGGCCGGCGCAGCGAAAACACCCTCCGCCTCATCGCCGAAGAGGGCGGTTTCGAATACAGCCAAGACAGCTATGCCGACGAACTACCCTATTGGCTGGCCGAAGGCGGCAAGCAGCAGCTCGTCATTCCCTATACGGCCGATATCAACGATCACCGATTCACCACCACGCCCGGATTCAATTGGGGGGAGCCGTTCTTCGCTTATTTGCGCGATAGTTTTGACGTGCTCTACGACGAAGGCGCCCAAGCGCCCCGGCTGATGAACATCGGACTGCATTGCCGCTTGGTCGGGCGGCCTGGGCGGTTTGGGGCGCTGAAGAAGTTCGTCGAGTACGTGCAGGGGCATGAAGGGGTGTGGCTTTGCCGGGGGAGTGATATTGCGCGGCACTGGAAAGCGAATTTCCCGCCGGCGCTCTAGTTGGGCTTCAAAATCATGCGCCTTGAAAATTCCTTGCGCACGCTCTCCGGGCGCAACGGTATGCGGATATATTCCCCGGCGCGCCACATGCCCGACCTGATCGATAAAAGTAGAACTGCCAAACCACCCGTCTTGACCGCCGAGAAGAACGAAATAGTTCTCGTCGGGATCGGACATGTCGGAAATATGACGCGCTTGCGAGCCATAGCCGGCGTGATGTGCTTCATCCGTTGGCGCATAGTTGGTTTTCATGACGGTCTGCCGGGAGCCGGCACTGGGAAATTCAACGAAGGTGAACCGTTCGCCGATGGCGGGAAGCAGTCCCAGAGGATGGCGCAGTCTCAAATGATGCATGTCCCCCCAGGCTTTGAATTTCTCCGCCGTTGGTACGGCGTCGTGAAGTGCCCCGGCCAGCGCCTTGATAAGAATCTCGCTGTCCGCCTCCATAATATCGCGCGGCACAGCGCGGCCGAGATCAGCCACCGTGGTGAACGCGCGCATCCCGTCTTCACCGAAGCGGGGCGTGTAGAAACGCCGCAAGAAATTGTAGAAAGTGGCTTCGAACGCGACCGGCGCTGCCGCATCGGCGGCGTAATTGCCGTCCCACCCGGCGATCGATTTCAACACGGCACGCGCCGCCGGGTTTAGGTTGTTTTCTAGGTCGAGGCGCTCGGCGGCTTCGGCGAAGGCTTGGCTGATCGCAGCGGCGGCAGGCTCCAGCACATCGGTTTGTAGTGCGCGCAAATCCTCCGGCGTGATGTCCGAGCGCGCCTCCAATAGAGAGGTAAGACGCGTCACCCGGTCCTCCGGCGAAAAGAAGTAGCCGATCGGCACATCAGACGGTTCCGGCCGGTTGTTGGCGGAAACGAGATAGCCGGCATCGGGATTGAACCGAAGGGGCAGGGAACGGACGCCGACAATCTGCTCCCACGCCGGCGCGCCCGTTGCCGGTGAATGAACCAGCGGTGGCGCGGCGCCGTCGCGCGCCGGAAGCTGCGCCGCCATCAGGTGGCCGATATTGCCCTTCGCATCGGCGTAGAGCATGTTTTGCGCCGATACCGCAAATTTTTCGAAAGCGGAGGTGAACTGTTCCCAATTGCTCGCCCGATTGGCTTGCAGCATGGCGGTAAATTCATCGCTGGCCTCATGGCCCATCCAACGTACGGCGATAGCCTCTCCTTCGGCGCTCTCCAGGAGGGGAGAGTCGGAGACAATCGGTCCGTAAGGGCTGTCTCGAATGATGACGTTGTCATCGAACCACCAGCGCACGCCGATCTTCTCTTTGCGCGCAATGATGTCGGCGGCCGGCAGATTGGACACATCGAAAAAATCGCTGCTGGCGGCGCGCAAATTGGTGCCACCCCACGCGATATCCTGATTCCGTCCCACGGCGACAAAGGGCAGCCCCGGCACCATCATCCCCGCCATATGATAAGACGGCGATTTGACGCCCGCGAGAATCCACAAATTGGGGAGTATGAAGCCGAGATGTGGGTCGTTCGCGATCAGCGCATGGCCGTTCTTCGAGCGCGCCGGTGAGACAGCCACCGAATTGCTGCCCGAGCGGCTCATGCCGCCCAACAGATCGCTCATCAGGTTGAGCTGTTCGTTTCCTTCTGCGGCCATCGCGGCGGTCATCGCATTGCCGCCCTCGCGCAGCAAAGCCGCCCATAGTTCAGGCCAATCGGGACGTGTCCGCAGTTCCCATAACCTGAACCAAATCAGCCAATTCACATCGCTCGCGGCCAGTCTGCCGATGGTAATGATGTCGGCGATGCTCCACGGCTGCCGGGCGATGCCGAACACGCGATACTCGTGCGGAAGCACGGTCAATTCGCGCTGATAGTGATTGATGCCGGCAATAAAACGCTCCAGCCAATCGCGCGTTTCAGGCGGAAACCCCGCTTCAATGGCGCCCGCCGCCCGGCCAAAATTGAGAATTCTCAGCGAGTGGTCGATATCGGTCGTGTACGGGCCAGCCAGTTCTGAAAGGCGGCCCTGGCTGATGTGGCGCATCAATTCCATTTGGCCCAGCCTGAGATGGGCATGTATCAAGCCGAGCGCAAACGCGGCGTCCCCGTCACTTTCCGCGAATACAAACGGTACTTGCTGCGCATTCCAGTGAATGACGACCTCACCGTCGAGCGGCAGACGCATCGTCGGGAAGGCGGCGAGGCGAGTGTCGAGGTCGCTTTCAGGTGGCAGCGGTGCCAACAGAGCGCAACCGCCGACCGTCGCCGCGACCGCCAGACTGAGGATTTGTGAGAACTTTGCGATCGTCAGTCTCGAGATCGAATCAATCGTGGAGACTCAAACATCTTCGCAAACGATGAGCTTGGCCGCCGCCAGGTCGTAACATGGGGGCGGACGACCCGCTCCTGAAACAATTCCACCAGGCTTTCGCTTTTTCGGCGCTCGCACGGCCGCGTACGCCTTGGCGATGCGGGCGAGAGCTTTGGCCTGGGCGAGTACTTCGGGTTTCGCCGTGACGGCTTTGACCAGGCGGGCACGGCAATTTGCGAATTTTGAGCCTTCTGGGTGATAGCCTTTGGCGCCGCAGAGAACGCGAGCGATGGCGAGCGGTTGCGCCGATTCTTCATCCTGTGCGGAAATCGTCTCATCGACGAGGCGGTGCAATTCCGCCATGGTCAGCACCGGCAGCGTGAACGCCTCCCGCGGCTTGGTGGTGGTGGGCGGCGTCGTGCAGGCGGCGAGAACCAGCAGCACGGCTAAAATGGAGGCAAACCTCGACCAACTTTTGCCGCCAGCGTGACCGTAGATGCGACTATCCCGCATCAGCCATTGCGCTGGCGAGCCGCCAAGATGAGGAGGTTGGCGCCGACGAATATGGCAACGACGCCGAGCGCCACCGCGAGGTCCGATTTCCAACCCAAATTGATCCAGCCATCATATCTGTTCCAAATCGCATCATGGTAGAAGGTATAAATCATTCCGATCAGACCGCACACAAGAACTGTCCAACCTAGTGGCCTGGCAAATTTCATGATCTTCGCCTTTCCGTTCGGGTATCCGAATAGCAGTAGATTATCAGATTGGATCGTCCCGTGCCCGGTTCAATCCGGTGCTTTTCTGCCATGCGTCACATTGTATTAATATCTGGCAGCTACTCTATGGCGTTCAATTTGTTCCCTGGCGGGAAACCTGAGGAGCCCGATCATGTCCGATCCGGAATTTGGAATTCAGCTTGTCGAAGCGCTGGAAAAAAAGATCGAGACGCGCTTTCGCCGCCAAACGCGGAAAGAGGCGAAAGCGGTTGAACCCGGCTTGGTATTGGGCGCCCTCGTGAAGCTTGAGGAACAAGAGCTTTTGGCTCAGGAAAATGCCTATCGGAGCAATGGCAATGAAGACACGGCCAACGCCTTCATGATGGTGCGCACCGAATTGCTACACTCGGTCGTGCGGGATCTATATAACCGTCTGACCTGATCCTGGCGCGCGCTGCACCCCCAACTGCGCGCCGTCAGGTTTATCCGTGTAGCCTTGATTGCGGTCACACTATCCGCCAATCCTAGAAATGCTTTCCATGCGTTTTCAAAAAAGCCGCCATGTGAAACTGCGCCTGCGCCGGCAGATAAACATATTCGCGACCGACCGGGCAGGCGCGTCGCGCGCGGCAGCCCGACATCTGGCAATCTTGGCCTTCTATCTCGCCAACGTGGGCAACACAGCGCTTCAGATCGTACGAGCCGGGCCGGAATGCTTCCACCGGGCAAGCGCTGAGACACGGTTTCTCTTCGCAAGAGCTGCAGGGTGAGGTTGGACCTTCTGCTGGCGGCAATGCCAAGCGTTGGGCAAAAATAAAGGCGCCGCGATAGCTGTGCCACAAACCATATTTTGCATGAATGAGAATGCCGATCGGCGACTGATGAACCTGGCCGCTCCGTAACGCCCAGCGCTGGAAAGGAGCATAGGGCGGGCCGTCATGTGGCAAGACCGGGTGCGCGCCAAAACGTGCCGCCAATAGTTTGAAGGTTTCCGTACTCCATTTATCCAGTGGATGCGCGCCGGCCGGTCGCGATAATTCAAAACTCCGCCACATAGATCCGCCGCCATTGCCGGCGAGAACAACCGTTTCCGCCCGGCTGGCTCCGGCGGGAATAGGCGTTTCCGCCGGGCTCGCTCCGGCGGGTATAGGAATGTCGTCATCCGGCCCGGGATGAAAAGCGGCAAGAATGACGAGCCCGGTTTTCTCGAGAGCCGCTTTGATTTGTGTCAGTTGGTTGCCGGACTGCGGCGCGGCTTCGCCTGAGCCCATATCCTTAATCGGCTGGGCGAGGGCGGCTCCGCCGCCTATCCGGATAGTCTTTTTCATAGTCCTTGCCTTCCGGGCCGCCCATCAACTCGACTTGCATGCCCCAGAATGGGACAAAGTAACACCACCCTTCGCCACCCGCCTAACGCAACAGCATGATTCGCCGCCGTTCCGGCGAAGTAATCATGAAGCGGACGCGATTTGCCGTTGCGCCAAAAATTTCGAAAGGGGATCATGGTCAGGCATTTTAATCCGAGCGGAGACTGTGCCCTTGCCGAATGTGTTGAGCGATACGGAAGTGGCGAACTTCCACACGGACGGCTATCACGTTCCCGTGCCAGTCATGAGTGCTGCCCAAGCTAAGTCATACCGCCAACGGCTGGAGGATTTCGAAGCCCGCTGGCCGGAACAGCGCCATATGCTCGACCAAGGCGCGTCGCTGCTCTGTCCCTGGATCGACGAGATGATCCGCTTACCCGGCATACTTGACCCGATCGTGGACGTGCTGGGCTCTGACCTCCTGTGTTGGGGCGTCTCGCTACGCCTTAAGGAGCCTCAGACTCAAACATTCGCGGGTTGGCATCAGGACACGGCCTATTGTGACATCAAACCGATCGTCGTAATCGCGGCGGTCGCGCTCTCGGATTGTTCGGAGGCTGCCGGTCCACTATGCGTGATTCCGGGTTCCCACAAAGGCGCGACATTGCCTCATATCGAGCAATTCGGCACTGACAGCCTTCTCACTCGGGAACAGCAAATCGCCGCCGAACTCGACACGACGCAGGCAGTGACCCTGCCGATGGCTGCCGGCGAGATGGTGTTCTTCAACAATGCGATTTGCCATAGTTCCCGCCCGAACCAAACCGCGGACCGGCGCATCATCTTCTTAATCGAATATGTCCCGACCCACGCATCTCAGGAGAAGCCGCGAGAATCGGCGATGCTCGTGCGTGGCCGGGACGCGTTTCACAATTTTGATGAAGATCCGCGACCCGACGCGGAGATGAGCGAAGCAGCGATCGCTGCCTGGCGGCGCAAGGTCGAAGTGCAGGCTTCTGTACTCTACCGAGGCGCCAAACACCCACCGCGAGCGCTGGTAAAATAGATACAAAGCGCCGGGCCAACCATGTAACGAAGGGCGATAAGTAAATGAAAGAAATTGGCAGGCTGGGCGTCTGGTTTTTCCCCGACGCGCTTTCCACCGGCGAGATCGCGGAATTAGGACAGGGCGCAGAGCGCTTGAATTTCGACACGCTGTGGTATCCGGAGGCTGTCGGTTACGAGACCTTCGGCTACGCAGGCTTCGTTCTGTCTGAGACAGATCGCCTGCGCGTGGCGAGCGGGATCGCCAACATTTATGCGCGAGATGCCGTCACCGCAATGGCGGGACACAACACGTTGAATAAATTATACGGCGACCGCTTCATTCTGGGGTTGGGCGTCTCACATGTTCCTCTTGTGGAAGGATTTCGCGGCCATAACTATGGCAAGCCGGTGACCACCATGCGCGCTTATCTCGACGCGATGGAGGCTGCTGAGCTCAGCATTAAAGTGCCCGAACAAAACATCGTTCTCGCGGCCCTTGGTCCCAACATGTTAGCGCTTTCGCGCGACCGAACCAAAGGCGCCCATCCCTATCTTGTCACGCCGGAGCACACGGCCAGGGCCAGGGCCATCCTGGGACCCGATGCATGGCTCTGCGTTGAGCAAAAAATCTGCTTCACGCCAGACCAGGCAATAGCCCGTGAAATCGCGGCGAAGGTGTTGGCGCTCTATCTGCCGTGGCCGAATTATCGTAACAATTGGCTCAGTCTCGGCTTTACTGAGGAGGAACTGTCGGGCCGCGGCAGCGACCGCTTTCTCGATGCGATGGTCGCCTCCGGCAGCGCCACAGAAATCCGCGCTCGGCTTCAGGCGCATTTTGATGCTGGCGCAAATCATGTCTGCGTTCAGCCGCTCAATCCAGACGGCAGCGGATTTGTGGATTGGAACGCGCTTGAGGCGGTTGCCGGACTGTAAACCGCAATCCCTATTGCTCGGCTTTTGGTTGGCTGCTCAACAAAATGTGAAAACCGGAGCAGACCAGTCGGGTATATACTCTGGGCGATTATTGAATAGAAACGGGGGAGTAAGATGAAAAAGCTTGTTGTTATTGCCATTATCTTGGCGTTCGGATTGGTGCCGGTTCTTGCAGGAACTGCCCAGGCAGAAAAGAAGCATGCGGCGAAGCCGGTATGGCAGGGCATGATTGCGAACCTCAGCGACGTGCAAGGCATAATGGCGGCGCTGATGGTATTCGACATGGCCCGTGTAGCCTCGATCTCGGATCAATTGGCCGCGAGAGAGAAATATGTCGCAACTCTCGATTTCCTCCCCGAAGTTGTGCGTAATCGCCATTCAAAAATTGGCGACATGGCGGGCGAAATGGCCACTGCCGCCAGAGCAGGCGATGACCTAGCCCGGATTATTCATGACGGCCACCGGATTTGAGCGGGGCGAGCGGTAGCGGCCGGGTTTCCGA